>DATHMF010000035.1 GCA_035487355.1 Terriglobales bacterium
GCACGAAAGCCATCAGCCCCTACTCCCCGGCCAACAAGCAAGACACACCAGAAGACAAACCAGATCTAGCCCGGCAAAACACCGTCAGCCCCGAATCCGCCGCCGGTGCAAATCAGCAAACGCCCCAGCGCTATGAACGGATCCTGCACGGAAATTCTCCCTCTCCCCCGTTCACAATCCCAAAGCCGGAGAATAAAGCCCCGCAGCGAGAAGGCCTACGCCACCCCGACCGGAGTGACATGCGTACGCTTTGAGAAAAAAAGGCAGATTCAACAGGTTTTAAAAAAAAGCATTCCCAGGAATGCAGGGCCAAAGATTAAGGATGAGGCCCTTCGGTCTTTGAAAATTCATAAGAGCAGTATCCCGTCGCTAGAGCGATTTGCCTATGCACGCCTCCGCGTCCTCTGCGGTGAGTTTTTGTTTTTGGCTAAAAGCTAAGAGCCAAAGGCTAAGGGCTTCTTTTCCGCGACCCAAGCAAGCAGGGTGGCCCCCCTAATTGAATCCGCGAAATCTGCGGCGAGCTTTTTGTTTTTGGCTAAGAGCTAAAGGCTAAGAGCTAAAAGCTTCTTGAGCTGAGTGCTAATTACAACTCCCTGGCTGCTTTTTGCAGCTCCCGCCGCATTTCATCCAGCGAGCGCCGCAGCTCTTCCATTTGGGGTTTAAGTTACTTTTCCATCTCTACCTTGGTTTGCTCGCTGGCTTTGCGGATCTCTTCCCGCGCCTGGTCGCGCATCTGGGTTGCCTTCTGGCGGGCTTCGGTGCTGATGCGTTGCAGTTCGCTGCGGTTGATTTCAATGTCCAAATCTTCCAAATGAATTCCATCCCCTGGCCCCCAGAGGCTGGAGTGGTCTTTCGACCGCTCGGGAAGGGTCAAAGAGAAGCTTTGCTCGTGTTTATCGCGGATAACCCCAATCGTGATCTTGCCCGTGCTATGGGCGCGCAAGGCCATGCTCCAGTCACCGCGGTTGGCGATTTTTTCGCTTTCAACGCGCACAATCACGTCTCCGGCTCTTAATCCGGCACTCTCGGCTGGGCTGCCTTTATCTACTGAGCGTACCAGGATGCCGCCGCCATCTTTGACTCCAAAGAATTCGCCTAGTTGCGGGGTGAGACTCTCAACCTGCAATCCTGAGCGTACGGTGCGGATGACAAAGATGTCATTGTCCGGCGGTATGGAGATTTCCGGCATAACCGGTATCTGGGGCGGCGTTATCCGAATGTGCGGAATAACGATCTGTGTCATGGCCTTGGTGCGGTTTGCCAACTGAACTTGTAAGGTAAGCGGTTGCCCATCGCGGCTGAGGCCTAAGGCTACAGTCCGCCCTGAGGGAATCTCATGGATCAAGCGGCGCAGTTGTTCAACCCCTTCGACCCGCGTGCCGTTGAATTCCAGGATAACGTCGTGCTCTTTAATGCCGGCTTTGCCGGCGGGGGCATCCTGGTCTACCATCACCACTTCTACTCCGCGCTCTTCTTTCAGTTTGAGCGGGCCGACGCGCTCGGAGGTGATGTCCTGGGTATCAATGCCCAGATAAGAGCCACCGTAGTAGCTGGTACCTCCAGAACCCGGCTCGCCCGGTTCTGTAAGCTCCTGTATATCAATGCCCACATGGGAGCCGCTGCTCTGGGAACCGCCGCTTGCGGCAGAGCCCGCCTCGCCTGGCTCGTGACGGTATTCATCGTCCGCGGCCCAGGCCGAAAGGGATACGGCCATCACCATCAGTAGAATCTTGCTCAACAAGCTACGCATAAAACTTCTCCTGAAGAAGTCGGAATGAAGTAGAAGCTTACTTCATCCTTTATACTTCTTATTTCTCACTTCTCACTTCTTACTTCCGAAACCGTTATCTCGGCCTACGATCACTCGTAGACACGGTTCGTTTCAGCAACTCGATACTGCCGGTGCTGGTATGAATATGAAGCACCTTGCCGCCGCCATTTAAATTACCCTGGCAGTAGGTTTCTTTGGGGCCAAAATCGGGCCCCTCTGAGGAAATTTGCAGCTCCGGGAATTCGGAGCGGATCTTTTGCCACGAGGCTATATCAATGGCTGCCTGCACGGTCACCGGAAGGTCTGCGGGAAGATAGACCCGAATATCGCCTGCGCCGGTTTCCAGGCGCGAATCGGTGAAGTTGACGCCTTGTCCTATAAATTCAGCCGTAATCTGGCCTCCGGCCGTCTCAATCTGAGCGCCGCTCATCAGCTTGTAAAGCTCCACGCCGCCCCCGCTGGTCCTTGCCCTGACTGGGCCATTAGCAGAACTCAACTTGATCGGGCCTCCGCCCGTCCTCAGCGTGGCGCTGCCGCCTACGGTGCCGGCGCTAATGTTGCCGCCCCCGGTCTCTGCTGTCAGGTCGCCGCCACAGTTAGCAACCACAATCGGCCCGCCCCCCGTGTTCAGGTAAATGCTTTGGCTGCCCGAATCAACGTGGATGGCTCCGCCTCCACTATGGGCATGCACGGCTCCCTTGGCGGAGCGCAGGCTGATCTTGCCACCGCCGGTCTCCAGCTTGACCTCCGAACCCGCCGTCCCTACATCAACGGAACCGCCTCCGCTCGAGGCGTCAATGGCGCCGCCAATGTTATCAAGCGAAACGTTGCCCCCGCCAGTATCCGCGTCTACCCGCCCGTTGATGGAATTAACAGTAAGACTCCCGCCACCCGTGTGCGCGTTCACCAGATCAAGCGCCTGTGGAGTATGGATGTCAAAATCAGCGCAATACGAGCGCCCGCGGCCATAGTTCCTGGGACCCTGTCCGTAGAGGGTCACGGTATCGCCTTGCGTGCTGGCGGTGACCCGGATGAGATCAAACACGCGCTGTGCCTCCTGCTTCGATGCACTGTAGACCCGCTTCTTCACCGTATAGGAGATGTTGTTTGCCGTGCCGCCCTGGATGTGCACCGACCCCAGGTTTGTAATCAGCTTCAGATTGCGCTGCGCCGGCAGGCTTCCCGTGGTTTCTTCCACCCAGGCTTCGCCTTCGCGGTAAACTTTTGCCTCTTGCGCGACGGCTGCACCAACCAGTGCGAGGGCGGTCAGTGCGATTTGTATTCTCTTCTTCATGACGTTGGTTCCCTATTTAATGGTCGTGCTTTCCCTGTCTCTTTTGCTAATCAATATTCGGAAGCGAGGCCAGTGTACGCTCTGATTCGGAGCGGATGTACTCGTTATCGTGCCGCTTGGAGAGACGCTCGAAGGCGCTGCGCACCGTGCTGTCTGCCTTGACCGGTTGTAACAGCCGGATCGCCTCGGTACGCACCCCGGGATTGGTGTCATTCAGCAGAGCCTGGACAACAGCATCGCGGACCTGGACATCTTCTTTTACGTATTCCTCGAGCCCCTCCAATGCCTGCAAACGCACGCCGGGATTGTGGTCATCCAGCAATGCACGCATCATGGCCTGGCGCACCTGTGCTTCATCGCACTTTTGCGACAGGATAGCAACCGACTCTACCCGCACACCGGGGTTCTCCTGGGTGTGAGCGGCGTACAGCAGCAGCTTCTCAATGTCTGGATTGTTAATCGAACCTTGCGCGGATGAGGGTAGAAGCTTGTCGTAGCTGATTTGAACGCTGTTGGTGTTGGGGTCTTGGGTGATGCCACGAATTCCGGCAATGGAGGCTTCGGCAGATTGGCCATTTCCAATTTGGGCAATACCGCTAACCGGAGGCGTCTTAATTTTGAAGGCTGTCAGCACCCCTCCGGCAAAGCCCACAATCAGGATTGCTGCTGCCAGCGCGGGGGAAAATCTGATCTGCCGCAGCCAATCCACCGGGTCCCAAACCAGATGAAAGACCCATGCGCGCCAGCCGCGAGCAGTCTCGGCGGTTTCCAGGGCCTCTTGCAGGCTCATGCGCGAGGCCGCCAGCAGGTTGGGTGTTGGCTCGAGGGCCGGGGCAGCGCTTACATCTTTCCGAAACTGCTGCGCCGACTCGAGTTCCAGATTGCAGGCCGGGCAACGCTCGGCATGCTGCCGCATTTCAAAGAGTATGTCGTCAGGCAGCTCATCATAAACCAGCAAAATAACGTTTTGTTTAAACAACTCGCAGTTCATCGTTGACTCTCACTTTAGAGACGTAGCATGCTACGTCTCTACATAATTCATCTCATTTCAGACAGCGCACCACGCAACTTTTGTGTAGCGCGGAAGAGCGTATTCTTGGCTGTCTCTTCCGTCGTACTCAACATTTCGCCGATGGTGCGCAGTTTAAGCCCCTGGTAATGCTTCAGCTCAAATACCATGCGCTCGCGCGGCGTGAGCCGGTTTAAAGCCAGTCCAATCTTGTGGCCTAGCTCGCGGCGCATCAAGTCGCGTTCAGGATTGCTGTGCGAGCGATCATCGGCCACCTGGTCGATCAGGCTCAGCTCAGTGCCATCCTGCATGGTGGTCACCGGCGCTTCTTCTTTGCGCACGTTTTTCTTACGCAAGTGATCCAGGCACAGATTGGTCACGATGCGGTAGATCCACGTATAAAATGAACACTCGAAGCGGAAGCTGACCAGGTTGCGGTAGGCCTTGAGAAAGGCTTCCTGGTAGATGTCTTGCGCGTCTTGTTCAGAGGCGGTCAGTCGCAGCGCCAGGCGCAATACCGCATGGTCATATTGGCGCACCAATTCCTCGAAGGCTGCGCGATTGCCGCGCTGCGCCTCGCGTATCAGGACGTTATCGTCTACGCGCCTCAGAGCCTGGCTGACCATGGTTCCCCGTACGGGGGATGTATCCGCGGGACTGCTTATCACGCCCACCACATTTTCCATAACACTCATGGGTGGGGTTCCTGTCCGCCAACCTTCAATCCTAAACCCAAGATTGTCTCGGCCGGCATTTGTCTCAACCTGTGCTCCACCTTTCAGAAGACATCCAATTTTCGGTGTCTCTACTGGGCACTTGAATAGACGGCAGCAGAGCAGTTTCGTAAGCAAATTATGACAGGGAAAAACCTCTTATGGGAAGCGGTGGGAGAGGGCGTTGCGGTCCCGCCGAGCGGGATTTTGCTACCGAACTCCATAGATGGAAAGCCACCAGGGCGAATGTGGAAGCATAAAAGTAAATCGGGTGATTGAGCAATGACCCAATCACCCGATGACTCAATCGTTCAATCTATTCAGTGTCTGGCTTGATGGTGACTTTGATGGGTGCAGCGATGTCACGGTGCAACCTGATCTGCACGTCAAAATCGCCCAGCGTCTTCAATGGTTCCTCGAGCTGGATCTTGCGGCGATCAAGGTTAAAGCCGCGGGCTTCCATCTCCTGGGCAATGTCGGCCGAGGTCACGGAACCGAAGAGGTGGTCACGTTCACCCACCTTGCGCAGAAATGTAAGATGCACCGTCGCAAACTGTTTAGCCAGCGCCTCGGCATCGGACTTCTCTTTCACGGAACGGCGCACGGCCGCAGCCTTCATCTGCTCAATCACGGCGCGATTGGCCGGCGTGGCTTCAATCGCCAATTTGCGCGGCAACAAAAAATTTCTTCCGTATCCGTCGGCCACTTTCACGACGTCCCCGCGATGGCCGAGTTTTTGTACGTCTTCTTTTAATATGACTTCCATGCTGAACCTCCTATAAATTTCTTCGTTGGCCCACGTACACTCCATGCTGAGCGACAGCCGGGAGCCGAAGAGAATGGGCCGCTAGAATCTTGCTGCAAAGGGCAGCAACGCGATATTGCGGGCCTGCTTGATGGCCGCGCTCAACCGGCGCTGGTGCGGCGTGCAAACCCCGGTCAACCGGCGGGGAACAATCTTGCCGCGCTCGGCCACAAACTGCGAGAGCAGGCGCACGTCCTTGTAATTGATGGAATCAATTTTTTCCACGCAGAATTTGCACACTTTCTTGCGGCGGAAAAACTTGCGGCCGCCTTCGCCGCGTCCCGCTCCGCCGCCGGGCCGGCGTTGCGGACCGGGTTTGCTTTCAACTTCTGGTGCCTGGGTTGTCTGTACTTCTTCGTCTGCCATAACTTTTCCTCAATTCTATTCAAAAATCTGCCAAGCCTCTGCTGCCTGGGACGATTGGCAACGCCTGGCGTTAGAAGAGACGTAGCAAGCTACGTCTCTACGAAAAACCCTTGCAAATCCTAAACCGTAGCCGTTGCGGGCGCGCTGCCGGCTTCGGCCGCGGGCTCCGCTGCCGGGGCCGCAACCACACTCGCGGCCGGAGCCGAAGCCGAAGCAGGACTGCGCTTCACACGGCTGGCCCGAAGGGCCTTGATCTTGTCCAACCGCTTGTGCTCCTCATCCACGCGCACGCTGATGAACTTGATTACCGGTTCAGCGACGCGCAGACGGCGTTCGACCTCGTGGATCATCTCGCCGGTGCCTTGGAGCGTCAGCAGGATATACAGGCCTTCATTGAATTTGCGTACCGTGTAAGCCAGGCGGCGCTTGCCCATGCGTTCGGTGTGCTTCACCGTTCCGCCGGCTGTGGTCACGTTGGATTCCAGCGTGCCAATGAGCTTATCCACATCTTCGTCGGCCATATCGGGCCGGACAATAAACATTAATTCGTAAGTGCGTTGCATTTCGTATCTCCACGCTTCCCGAAAAACTGGAAGCTAAAATTCTGTCTGTACCTCAATACCGGTTTCACTTTGGCCCGGCGCCTCATCCGTCAACTAAACTTCATCGTCCTTTTCCCGCTGATTAAAGCGGTTCATGGCGCGGCCGACGCCTTCCTTGAGGATGACCTCAACCGCGTCAGCGGCGCGGTCTAAAACCAGGTCTATGGTTTCGTACTGCGCCTTCTTAAACTGCGAAAGCACGTAACCTGCGCCATCGCGAACTTTGTGCTCGGGCCCAATCCCTAAGCGGACTCGCACAAACTCCTGGGTGTTCAACGCGCCCATAATGGATTCCAACCCATTATGGCCGGCGCTCGATCCACGCTCTCGAATGCGCAGCGTACCCAGCGGAAAATCCAGTTCGTCATAGAGCACGACCAGATCTTTTGCCGGGTCAGCCTCGTACTTGCCCACCAGTTCACGCACCGCCATACCGCTCAGGTTCATGAAGGTTTCCGGCTTGGCCAGCAGAGCTTCTACTTCGCCGACCTTGACCTTCGCGGTAAGCGAATGGCAATGCCGGTTGATGACCCGCACACCATGTTTTTCGGCGATCCTGTCAATGGCCAGAAAGCCCATGTTATGCGGCGTGAACTGATATTCAATACCCGGGTTGCCGAGCCCGACGATCAATTTCATGTTCTATAAAGGCCCCGCAATCACGGATACGTAAACGCCTACTACTTCTTCTCTTTCTTCTCGCCCTTTTCCGGCTTGGCTTCGGCAGCCGGTGCAGCGGCAGCGCCTTCCTCGGTCTCCTGCTTGCCCTTCTTGATGACCTCGGGCTCGGCAGGAGTAGCGGCAGCAGCCTCGGCAACGGCGTCTGGCGTCGGCGCCGCTTCTTCTTTCACTGCGGTGATGTGCGCCACCGGCTGGTTTTCATCGGTC
This sequence comes from Terriglobales bacterium, assembly GCA_035487355.1. Classification (NCBI taxonomy): domain Bacteria; kingdom Pseudomonadati; phylum Acidobacteriota; class Terriglobia; order Terriglobales; species Terriglobales bacterium. The sequence goes on from DATHMF010000035.1 coordinate 7,449, forward strand.
ACAAATTTCATGTCTCCGGCGTGCGGAAGATCAGAGACGCGCAGCACTTGTCCGAAGACCAGCGCGGTCACATCGGCATCAATGTGGCTGGGGATGTTCGAAGGCAGACACTCAATTTCCACCTCGCGCAATATCTGCTCCAGGATTCCGCCCTGTGTCTTCACGCCTTCGGCGGTCCCCGTGAGATGGATCGGCACCTTGACCCGCAGCTTCTGGTCCATGGCGATGCGCTTCATGTCAATGTGCATCAACTTGCCTTTGATCGGTTCGTATTGCCAATCTACGATCATGGCCTTGGTGCTCTCGTCGCCGAGTTTCAGGTCGAAGATGGTGTTGTGTCCGGTCTCGGATTGCAGGATGTAGGTGATCTCTTTGGGATCAACGCTCACGGCCACGGTTTCTTTCTTGGCGCCGTACACCACCGCGGGAATCTTGCCGCTCACCCGCAGCCGCCGCGCTTCATTCTTGCCGCGCGATTCCTGGGTGCGGACCTGAGCTTCTATTGTTTTTTCGTTTTTTGCTGTTGCAGTTGCCATAAAAATTTAGCCTCTAGCTTCTAGCCACTAGCTGTGTCGAATTCTGGTGGCTCAGACAGAAATCCTTTCCTTCAAAATCTCGGTTCAAAATCTTCAGCCTGCGTCGCCCAAGCTCTAATACAGCTAGAGGCTAGAAGCTAGCGGCTGTCTTCTAAGTAAACAATGTGCTCACCGAAGTCTCTTCGTGTATAGACTGGATCGCCCGCGCCAGCAGGCCGGCGATGGAGAGCACTTTAATCTTGGGTTCGTTCTTGCCCGCGTTGGTCAGCGGAATGGTATTGGTCACCACGACCTCTTCCAGATGAGACGTGGAGATGCGCGCGATGGCCTCCCCCGACAGCACCGGATGCGATGCGCAGGCATACACCTTCATCGCCCCATTCTTGATGAGGGCTTCAGCCGTTTTCACCAGAGTGCCGGCGGTATCAATAATGTCATCCAGAATCAGGCAAGTACGGTCATGCACATCACCGATCACGTGCATCACTTCGGTCACATTCATGTCGGTGCGGCGCTTATCCACAATGGCCATCGGAGCTTCCATCTTTTTAGCGAAGAAGCGCGCGCGTTCCACGCCCCCGGCATCAGGTGAAACCACGGTCAGGTTTGGCAAATTCAGCTTGCGAAAGTGATCTACCAGCACCGGCGAAGCGAACAGATGATCCACCGGAATGTTGAAAAAGCCCTGAATCTGCGGAGCATGCAGGTCCACCATCAGCGCCCGGTTGGCTCCAGCGGTGGTTAAAAGGTCGGCCACCAGCTTGCTGGAAATTGGAACACGCGGCTTGTCCTTGCGGTCCTGGCGCGCATATCCGAAATACGGGATCACCGGCGTGATGCGCCGCGCCGAGGCGCGCTTCAGTGCATCAATCATCAGCAACAGCTCCATTAAGTGCTCATCTACAGGAAACGATGTGGGCTGAATCACGAAAACATCGGCTCCACGAACATTCTCCAGGATTTGTACGTAGACTTCACCATCGGAAAAACGCGTCATGTGCGCTTGCGCGCGCGGTAGATCCAGAAAATTGCAGACCTCATCGGTCAAAGCCTCGTTGGCCGAGCCGGAAAAAATCTTGAACTTGTCGTCGCGGCGTGCGCGCTGCGGCTTGCGCTCACTCTTAGGCTGCACTTTTGCCTTCTCCGTCGCTGTGCTTATTGTTGTTGCCATAGTTAATACTCAGTACTCGGTAGTACTCAGCCTCCAGGTTTCGCGATTTTGGGGGCTATATTGTCCAGCAACTCAACGTCGCTTGCAACACATTTAGTACTCAGTTTTAGTACTCAGTACCCGGTACTCAGTACTCAGAAGCCAACTTCGTCAGACCCTCTCATCTCAGAAATCCTGCTACGATTTAACTGAGTACTGACAACTGAGTACTTGTATTCTTGGCTGGGCGGCTAGGATTCGAACCTAGACAAAGTGCTCCAAAGGCACTTGACCTACCATTAGTCGACCGCCCAGTAGTTCACACCCAACTCCTTCGACTAACGTACAAAATTTCTGTGCCGGGGTCCCCGCCGCACGCTTCGTGCGGTGGGGTGGAATGGCACTTGACCTACCATTAGTCGACCGCCCAGTGGTCTTCATCAACTTCGACTAACGTTCATGAATTCTGTGACGAGGTTCCCACCGTGATCGTTTACCAGCAACCCTGCTGACAAACGACTACTTAAAAATTTTTCGCCAATATTCTCGCCGTGTCAACGTCATGGTTGCTTGCGCCGGAATGCCGTTTGCCGCCAGCTTTTGCGCGCCTTTTTGGGCAGCGGCCTTGCTGGCAAACAGTCCGTAGACCGTTGAGCCCGAGCCGGAGAGCGAGGCATACTGCGCACCCGCACCTTCAAGCACACGCTTCACGTCACGCAATTCGGGATGCTGAGGAAATACGACCCGCTCGAAGTCGTTTTCGATCCCGGCACGGACAAGGTCGAGAAGAGGTGCCTCGGCCCGGCCTCCGCCCTTTGCGGAGACGCCGGTTGCAGAACTACACAGCCAGGAAAAAACACCCAAGCTGAACCTATTTATTCTATCGAAGCTGTTGTTCTCAGTCAATTTTGGGGTAGGGGCAGTATAAGAAGTAGCAATATAAGAAGAAGGCTTACGCCGCCCGGATGGTGATGTATCCGCTTCCGCCATGAGTTTGTCCCAATCGGCAAATGCCTTTGGGGTGGAAACTCCAATCGCGGGGGTGGCAATCACGCAGGGGATGGCAGGCAAATCTGCCAACGGATAAACCTGTTCACCCCGGCCCAGCCCGAGAATTGTCCCGCCCACAAGAAATAAAGGGACATCAGATCCCACTTCAGCCGTAATGCGCAATTTCTCTTCGGGAGCAATCCGCGCTTTGAGGGCTTGTTCCATCGCCAGCATGGTGGCCACGGCATTCGATGAAGCTGCTCCCATGCCGCCCTGCACCGGAAGTTTTTTTTCGATGCTGATTGTGATTTTGGCCCGGGTTTTCAGGGAGCGCAGCACGCGCTCGGCAATGCGGTAACAGGTGTTGCTCTCATCGCAGGGAACTGCCGTATTGTGACAGCGGATTTCAATTCCCACACCGCGCCCCGCCTCAACCCGAACCACGTCATGCAGGGCAACGGTCTGATAGACGGTGTGCAAATCATGAAATCCGTCTTCGCGCCTGGCGCCAATGCACAGTCCCAAATTAATTTTGGCGAATGACCTGACCGCAACGGACATGAACTCATTCTAAACTGACTCATTGAGTCATCGGGTCATTGAATCATCGGGTCATTGCAGAATTGAGTAATTGTGTAATCGGGGAATTGCGGAATTGTAGTTGTGATTTGTGCATCGGCTCAATTACACCAATTACCAAATCCTGTAATGACTCGATGACCCAATGACTCAATGAATCAATTGTCATAGCCACGAGTAGCATCAGCAAAAGAAGGATTTTCAACTGATGTGGGTAATGCAGTTATCGAAAGATAAGGGCACTGAGAGGCACATGCCGAACCGAGATTGTGGGGTCGAGGTGCGACAGGCGTTTAACCCTCTCAGTGCGTTTCGTCAGGTTGCTGATTATAAACACACTTTCAGGCGGAAAGTCTCAGCTTTTATCTGAAGATCTTAAAACCGTTTAATGCAGGATTGAATCATTGAGTCATCGGATCATTGGGTCATTGAATCATCGGGTCATTGATTCACTGAAGATTTATTGAATCATTGAACATTGAGTAACAGTGCAATTTATTCAGTCTATCCCTGCCCTTAATTGACCCCAATTACACAACTACCAAATTCCTCAATGAAACAATGACCCGATGACCCAATGATTCAATTCTCTGTAAGTAAGTGGTTAAACCTAGATATTGCCGGAATCGGTACAAAGCAGTTGCATTCGTCTGAAAGCGGGGTAGAGTAGCTATATGTGCAACTCCAGTTTCGCCCGCATTTTATTGGTTTCCAGCATTCTGTCCGGCTTCCTGGTCTGGGGACAAACCCCTGCCACCTCAAGCCCTGCTCCCGCAAGCGGCGTAACCATCTCTGCCGCAACGGAACAGATTCCGCTGGCGGATTTGCAGGCGCTGGTGCAGAAGCAATTTGGCGCAGGATTTGAAGTTGTGACCGAACCGCCTTTGTCCAGGATTGGAGGCGCCAAAGTGCTCAACGACGAACCCACCCCCGCAACCTGGAGCCCGCTGTTGGTCGGTGATTTCGACGGCGACGGCGTAGAAGACGCTGTCATTATCGCGCGCAACAAAAATGCTCTCATCGAAAGTGATGCCTTTCACTACAAAGTGAGCGATCCTTATAACGCACACTTCGGATACGGCAATCCGGAAGTCACGATGGATTTCAACGCCCAGGACCCGGTTCATAACCTGGATCTGCTCATCATCCACGGCTCGGGTAAAGAGGGATGGCGCGCCGAAACCCCCAAGGCCAAATTTGTGGTCATCAATGTTCCTTTCGAGCTAGCCTCGGTGGCGCACGCCACGCTGAAAAAGAAGTCCGTGAACGCGATTCGCGTGGAAGAGAGCGACACCATGAGTTCACTCATCTTCTGGGATGGTAAGAAATACAGGTACATGCCCGGCGGCGGAACGCTGTAAAAGTTAAGAAGTATGAAGTCAGAAATACTTCTTACTTCTCATTTCTTACTTCGTACTTCCTCCGCGTCTCCGCGCCTCCGCGGTTATTTATAATTCCAAATCATGAACCTTGAAGAAAAACTGGCGGAGCTCAAACGCCGCGATTCCATCGCCCAGGCCGGCGGCGGTGAAGAGCGCCGCACCCGGCAGCACCGCGAGGGCAAAATGTCGGCGCGGGAGCGCATTGAGTTCCTGCTCGACGAAGGCACCTTCGAAGAAACCGACAAGCTGGTAACCCACCGCTGCAACGACTTCGGCATGGCCGAGCAGAAGCTTTACGGTGACGGCTTCGTGACCGGCTATGGACGCATCGAAGGCCGCCTGGTCTTCGTCTTTGCCCAGGATTTCACCGTCTTTGGCGGTTCGCTTTCCGAGACCAACGCCGCAAAAATCTGCAAGATCATGGATATGGCGATGCGCGTGGGCGCGCCCGTCATCGGCCTGAACGACTCGGGCGGCGCGCGCATCCAGGAAGGCGTGATGTCGCTGGCCGGCTACGCCGATATTTTTCTGCGCAACACCCTGGCTTCGGGAGTGATTCCGCAGATTTCCGCGATCATGGGACCGTGCGCCGGCGGCGCGGTGTATTCGCCGGCCATCACCGATTTCATCTTCATGGTCGATAAGACCTCTTATATGTTCGTCACCGGGCCCGATGTGATCAAGACCGTGACCCACGAAGAGGTCAGCAAAGAACAGCTTGGCGGCGCGGCCACCCACAACGAAGCCTCGGGCGTGGCCCAGTTCGAGGCCCACGACGATGGCGAATGCCTGAGCATGATCCGCGAGCTGTTGAGTTTTCTTCCCTCAAACAATGTTGACGACCCGCCGCGGCGCAGCGCCACCGATCCAGCGGACCGCGCCGACGAAAAGCTCGATTCTCTGGTGCCCACTGAATCCAATCAGCCTTACGACATGAAAGATGTAATCCACGCGGTGGTGGATGACGGCGATTTTTTTGAAGTCCACGAGCACTACGCGAAAAATATTCTGGTGGGCTTTGCCCGGCTCAACGGACGCAGTGTCGGTATCGTCGCCAATCAGCCGGCGTTTCTAGCGGGCACGCTCGATATCAACGCCTCCGTCAAAGGCGCGCGCTTTGTGCGCTTCTGCGATGCCTTCAACATTCCGCTGATTACCTTCGAAGATGTCCCCGGATTTCTGCCGGGCACGCAGCAGGAGTTCGGCGGCATCATCAAGCACGGGGCCAAGCTGCTCTATGCTTTCGCCGAAGCCACCGTCCCCAAGATCACGGTCATCACCCGCAAAGCCTATGGCGGGGCTTACTGCGTGATGTCGAGCAAGCACATCCGCACGGATGTGAATTACGCCTGGCCCACGGCAGAGATCGCCGTCATGGGACCCGAGGGCGCGGTGAATATTGTCTACAAACGCGAGTTGGAAAAAGCCGCCAATGGTTTCACTAATCCGGAAGAGCGCGAAGCCGCCCTGGCCGCCATGCGCAAAGAAAAGACCGAAGAATTCCGCGACCGCTTCGCCAACCCCTACATCGCAGCCGAGCGCGGATACATTGACGCCGTCATCGCTCCAAGAGAAACCCGCAAAAAACTGATCCAGGCGCTGGAGATGCTAGACGGCAAGCGCGACAAAAACCCGCCCAAAAAGCACGGCAACATACCGCTGTAAGGGATACCAAAAAATTCTGGTAGAGACGTAGCATGCTACGTCTCTGCGTCAACCTTCCAAGCTGCCATCCTGAGCGGAGTCCGAGCGACGCAGGAGCGAGGACGAAGTCGAAGGACCCCGAGAATGCTTCGGTTGCCCAGGTTGCGTCAAGGCATTTTCTGAAGAGCACTCGCGGCCTTTACTTCCATATTTAAAATCCGCGTGAATCCGCGAAATCCGCGGTCAGCTTTTCTTTGTGCCCTTTGTGGTTAAATTTCCTGCTTTATCGCTGATAGGGAGTCTCCAGATATCTGCGGGCTTCGTCCAGAGCGCCCTGAGTATTGTCGTTGGTCTGAATTGCCTGCCGGTATTCGTTGACCGCCCGCTCGCGCTGGCCCACAATGTCAAAAATCTTGCCCAATCCGATGTGGCTCCAGACCTCTGTCCAGCGGGGGTCGTCGTCGCCGTTGATGCTCTCGCGGTATTCATTGGCGGCAGACTGATAGTTGCGCTGGAGATAAAACACCTCCGCCTTGCGGTAGTGGGCCAGCGAGCTTTTCTTGTTGATCTCGAGCGCTTTGTTGAACTCGCTCAACGACCCGGCTAGATCGCCTTGTGCCGTCAGCTCCTGGCCGCGGCGGATGGCCACCCGCACATGCAGATCGGGTGAATACTTCAGCACCCAGTTGTTGGGATCGAGCGTGAGACGGCGCGGCTGGCCAAAGGTTTCCACCGAGAACGATGACTGCGTCCCCGTGACTTCAATGCGCTTCATCTCGCTCTGGCCATCGGTATCAACCTTGAGTTCCAGTGGCATGCGGAACAAGTCCAGGTCCTGAGAAATCTGCCCCACGATGCGGAAGCCTTTGTCGGTTCGGGAGATCGTATGTTTCAATTTGAACTCCGGCGCTCCCGTTCCATCGATCCATTGCGAGAAGAAGGTGGTGAGCGTTTCTCCTGAATTCTTTTCCGCAATAGCCTCCAGATCGGCAACGCTGGCCGGTTTTCCCCTGAAGTCATCCATGAATTCCTTCATGCTCTTATCAAACGCGGCATCTCCGATCACCCAACGCAGCATGTGAAAGATCATGCCGCCCTTGTCGGTGGCCAGGGCCTGGAATTGAGGCGAAAACAGATCGAGCTTGCTAATGCTCGAAAGGGGCACGGTGTCATACGCTAGCGCGCCCACTGCCATGTCCTTGGTGGCATCTTCAAAAGCCTGCTGGCCGGCAGAATTCTGCACATACCGCATCTCCGAGTAGCGCGCACCGCCATCCGCCAGCCAGAGATCGTCCTTGCTGGCTGGACTTACCGAGACGCCCCACCACTGATGCGCGATGGTATCGGCCAGCAGCCGGTAGTTGGTTTTTTCCTGTATGTCGTGGCCGGCGATGGCGGCAATTTCCGGCGCCCACCAGGCGGGCACGGTATCATCCGGCAACTCGACCACGCGAAGAAACGGAGTGGTCGCCACGCCGTACATGCCGGAGAAATACTCCAGCTCTTTGCCGGCCGTCTCGGCATAAGCGGCCGCATACTGCTTTTTGTTGGGATGAACGAAAACCCTTACGTTTCCGCTGTCGGCCTCAACAAAAGGCCCGGCGATGATGGTGCCGGGAAAGCTGGGTTTTTGCCAGGAGAACGTGGCCACGTTTTTTTTCGCCGATGCCGGTTGAGCTGCCGCAGCCAGGCCGCTGCCAATAATAATGGTGCCTGCCGGTGCGGTGATATGGATGATCGCCGTAAAGCGGTCCATGCCATAGTTGGTAATGGGAAACCAGCGGCCGGGATAGAGCAGGTAGGTTACGTCCTCGCCCACGTAGGCGAGCTTCAGTCCTTCCACAGGACTATCGTCGGCATTGGCCAGCTTGCCTTCGTATTCGAAAGTGATGCTGCTGCTGTCGCCCTTGTTCAAACCGTTGGGCAAGGCGACGCGGACCACGTTGTCCTGAGGGATGCGCTCTACAGAAAGCGCCTTCCCGTTGGCATCCAGTATCTTGGTGATCCGGAGGGCGTTGTTCAACTCAAAACTGGCGAAATTTGTATCGCCGGTGACCAGGAACTTGACGCGCACACGCGCCGTGAGCTGGTGCGTCTGCGGTTCGATCTCAGCGTCAATCAGGTAGTCCTGCGCTTTGGCGCGTGCCCCTTCCGCTGCCAGAACTGGGGCGACAAAAGAAAAAATCAGGCCCAAGAGAATGTAAGTGCGCCGCAGGGCCTGTCGGACAGTTTGCATGAACGGGAATTCCCTTTGACTCCAAAGACGGCACGATTATACCCCCATCTTGTCTGCTTGCTTTTGGCCTTGTTGGTACGGCTTTCACCCGGAACCGACAACCTAGATCCTGCACTCTGGGGGGCCCCAGGCAAGCTTGGGTCTTGCCAGTCCATCGAATTCCCAGCTACCCGCTGAGAAATGTTTGCACTCTAATAAACTTTGGCTGCTGCAAAAATCGCGGACGGGATACACCCACGGCTTCGCCGGGGCAGACGGGGCAGGCCAAGCTCCAAGAAGTCGGCTCAATTGCCCGGATGGCTTGGCCGTATTTTGGGGGATCCCCCCACTTGCTAGCAGGTGGGTGAAGGGCCCCAAATCGCGTCTAACCCTCGTCATTACTGGCGAAAATCGATCCGGGGCGAGGGACTAGCTGCTCGTCTGCCGGAAGTGGTGAGAGCACATAAGAAGACAGCCCCAGGCTCGCCGCTCCAAGAATTTTCAAAGAACATTATGTCTGCGAAATGGCCTAGACCATCCCTCAGGTGAATGATAGACCACAATCGTTAAGAGATTAAGAGATTGGTACCACAATGATACCCATTTTAGGAACGGCTCCAAGCTGCCAAAGCCAAAGGCGGCCCTGGCAACCGGGCTTCCGCGGACCTAAGTTGTTGCTTGAGGAACGCTTTCAGAACAAGGGATGCTCAACCCCTGTTCTCGTCCTTCTACGTGTAAACGTAGAGAAGTTTGAGATTGGGGTTCGTGGCCGCCATGTGAACGAGATTACGAAGGTTGTCAAAGCCATCAGCCAAAACCCTATCGTCCGTTGGGCGCTCTATTCGGGATAGTTCTCTGTCGAAAGCTTCGACCTCATCTTGGGTGAAAAATTGACACCACTCACCGAGTTTGATTTCTGGAACTGGGCCAGTCACGTGCTTCGAACCAGTAAAATAGTCTTCGATCCACGTGGACTGAGAGTAGAGATAGTTGACGAGAGCGGTGCGACTCATGCTCTGCTCGGGATTGATCCCCAGATTTCGCGGAATGCAGAAGACCTCTAGCAGCTCGGGAGCAACCGAGTTTTCGACCAGGATGCGCATATCCTCGGGAGTGGTGACATCGCCTTTTTTTGGCTCTTTCGCTTTTGAACTGTAGTATTCCTTTCCAGTGAGAATAGCGATGTCTTCTTCATAAACTGCTTTTGGCCACCTGGGAGCCGACTGACCGATTGGCATCGAGTCGAGTTGCGTGATGGCATCTCTCAGCAGTTTCACCAAAGGCACGGTGTCTGCCTTGTCGACAAAGGTCCGATAGGCCGGCAATACGGATCCCTCATTGAGCTGTGGATCAAATAAATATATGAAGATGTCTACGCTCATGGTTTCCACCTTTGCATCCACTGCCTTATTTACTTTAATTACTTTAAGTTGATTCCCATCCTGCCCCATCGCACGATTGCTGAAGAGTGTTCCTACAACTAGACACCATAAGAACGATAGGAACCCCGTTAGATGCCAGTGCGTCGGTGATTGCCTCAAAGTCATCAGGGCTACTCTCTATCAATCTCATCCCGCGCATTCTGTACCTTATTAATCAAGTTCTGCGCCCTATCTCGCGCCTCGCCCGCTAGTCCAAGTTGAACCTGGATGTAGGCTCCGCCGGCTTGTGCTCGAGTTATAAGGTCTGCTCGCTGTCCCGGCTTCAGTTTACCCCAGGCAGTAGCATCTACTACCAACGTCGAAATCGCACTCCCACTCTTCCCAGCCTTGTTAATCGCCGCGGCCGTAGCAACAGCTTGGTCTACACCCGTACTGAATGAGCTAGCGCTGACCCCGGACTTAACCTCCACATACCTCACGTAGATGGTTGGGCTGAGAGTTATGTCATTACCCAGACCGACGGGATTGGAAGCAGTGGCCACGTTAAGCAGTTGGGGCGCAACCGGGAACAACGGACTATTCTGCATCCTAACACCGATGTCAGGATGAACATCAGGAAGGTCTATCGGCGATGGAGCGGGACCATCACCTTCTTCACGGATATGATCAATGACAGTGGCTTCGCCAGCCAGCCCCCGAAGTGTGTTACCGGCGCCCTCATTCAGGTTTGAGAGACTGCCAGAATTGAGGGCATCTTCGAAACCACCAGGACTGAAATTATTAGCGGCCAAAAGCACGCTGTTGAATGTGGGATCACTGCTCAAGGCAGCATTGACAGCCGCCGATTTAGCTAGTTGGGCTCCCTCTCCCGTATCGTCTATGAATTTCAGCGGATTGTTCCTAGTGTAGGTATATAAATTCCACGATTGAGGGTTCGCGGGATGCTGGTCCGCAAATGGCTTATCTGGGGTTAGGAATCGTCCAATGGGATTGCAGTAATAGCGGGCTCCAAAGTAGTCGCAGCCGGTTTCGGTGTCGCGTTCTTTGCCGGTGAACTTATAGTTGTTGCCGATGCCTAGGTCGGTAATTATGCGCTCGCCGCCGAAGGGATAGTAATCCGATTCCTCTTTGATGTTGCCTAGGGCATCCGTGACAACATCCGCAGAGCCGAGATGATCGCTAAAGTAGAACGTGTATCCGCTTGTCGCGTTGTACCGCGCCGTGCGCTTGCCGCCGAAGAAAACATACTCATTTTGCAGATTGCCGTTGAGGTCGGTTTCTTCTAACACTTCGCCCCCCGGTCCGTACCAATACAGAGTATTGGTGCTTCCAGTCTTTTTTACCCGCAGTCCGTCGGCGTCATAGTCATAAGAGCTGGTGAGACCGCCAACCGTCGCATAGGTCAGCCGGTTCTCTCCGTCGTAGACGTTAGAATAGCTGCTAGGAGGAGTAGCTGGGCAGGGCTGATTAGGATCAACAATGTTTCCGGCAGCGTCGTAGCACCAGTTTTGTGCCGCTTGATTTTTGTTATTGATCGTACTCACACCATTTACAGTCAAATCCAGGGCAGCGTCGGGTGGTACAACTGTCCCTCCGACGGTCTTTTTATACAGATTTCCCCAGATGTCATAGGTGTAACTTTGGTTCCAATTCGCGGAAGTGGCTGAAAGCAACCGGTTCAGGGCGTCATATTGGAAGCTCTGGGAGCGTGCGCTTTGGCCAATCTTGTTGTTGATTAACCGGCAGACGTTGCCGTTGTTGCCTCCATTACCGTTGCAGGAGTTGAAGTCATAACCCAGATCCAGCACATTGCCCAAGTTCGTGGAGTCAGTACACGGATTTGAACTGGACACAACGCCTGCACTGTTCGTAGCCAGACGGCACGGCTGCATGCGCAGGTTGTAGTAATCGGTGGTGGTCATGCCGCTGTTCACCACGCTGCTGAGTGCGCCCCAGGCGGTGTAATGCGCGCCTGTGGCGAAAGTGGTGGCGGTGTTCGCCGCAGAGATCGGCCTTTGGGCCTTATTGTAGGTATAGGTGACTAGCCGCCCACTGGGATACGTAACTGTCTTCAGAGAGCCATCAAGGTTGTAAGCGTAGCGGAATTCCTTGTTGACTTGCGTGGGAATGCGCTGGTTGAACTGAAGCTGGTAAACCGTGCGGCCTAGTGGGTCATAACTGTTCAGGAATCCTACCGAGTCTCCATTTCCTGTTGCCGCGTAATTGTATTCCGAGCTGAGGCGGCCCCATCCGTTCTGGATGGAAATTCCCCAGAGAGTGCTCTGATCATAGACGTAAACTACGCCTCCCCCTGAGGAGTAGGATTTCCCTGTCAGCCGGTTCAGCGCGTCGTAGCCGTAGGTAGTAGTGAGTGTGGCCGTGCCCGTCTGGTTGGGTGCCGGGGCGATCTTTGAGATCAGATTGCTGGCGTTATCGTAGGCGTAAGTTATTGTTCCGGACTCTGGATTGGTGGTACTCAGCAGACGCGAGAGCGAATCGTAGGAGAACAGGCGCGTACGCCAGTTCGCCGGACTAGGATCGCCGCCCTTCTGGTCTACGCGGACCAAGTTATCGAGCGTGTCGTACTGGTAGTCAGTCTCGTAGGTGAAATTACCGTTGGCATCCGGTTCCCAGACTGCGATAAGCCTGCCGAACGCATCGGTCTGACTGCGGCGCCGTTTGCCGGCCTGGTCGGTGACGGTGACAATCGGGAACTGTGAATAATCTGTGATGACGGTACTACCATCAGCGTTGGTAACCTGTGTCACCCGGCCCATTGCGTCGTAGGTGAATGTATCGCCAGGAGTGGAGGAAGAGTTGGAACAGGGGTAAGAGCTACTGTTCCAGCCCGGTCCCTGATATGGGTAGCGGACGAAGGACTTTCGGCCTAGGGCATCGTAGCAAGTGTCGCCCTGGTCGGTAATGTTGGCGCCCGGTTCGCCATTGCGCTTGGCCGTGCGGTTAACCCGGCCTATGCCATCGAACCCAGTCCATGATTCCGCCCAGGTGTTGGAAGCAGAGTCAATCAGGTCTTGCCGGTCAATGTAGAAGTTGGGGAAGCTGGCGAGATTGTCGTTGTAAAAATAGTTGGTCTGGCCGCCATCGGTACGGGTGACCTGCAACGGGCGGTTCAAGAAATCGTAGGTGAAGATTGTGCCGTTGCGGCTATTGGCTAGATCGTTTGTATCACGGGTGTGGGCCAGCAATCCGGTGCAAGGATAGTAGTAGTCGTATTGCTCTTGATAGTTCAGGGCATTGGTGACCTGTCGTAGATAGGCCTGTGTGTTGTACCCGCCTGGAACGCAGTTTCCGCCACCCCACCAGCTATCGGAATAGTCAAAGGTCGTCGAGTACCCCCGAGCGTCGGTCGTCTGCCGCAGATTTCCCAGGTCGTCGTAGTAATTGGTTGAAGTCGTCATGTACGTATTGCCCGGATTCAGCCAGTGCTGCACCTGCGTCAGGTTGCCGCGGGTGGTGTACACAGTGGAAAAGTTGCCATCGTGGTTGGGTGCCCCGCCTAAATCGCTTTGTACGCCTGTGCTGTCGTAGGTGTTGATGGTTTGGGCAGCGGTGGAGCCATTAGAAGCGATGACAGTCTGGACTGTAGCCCTTTCCACAATATTGCGACTAAAGTAGGCCGGATTGGACTGATAGAGGTAAGAGTATGTGGTCGTTCGCGTCGGCGTGCTGGACCCGTAGTCATATTCGCGGCGCGCGGCTATAGTCCCCACTGATCCGTGTGAGGAAGTTGCACTTGGAAGCGGGAAGTCGTTGCTGTAGTCTTGCTCTACTTTGGAGTTCTGACCATTTGGCCAGGTTGTGGTTGTACGGATGGGTTGGACCGCCCAAGCAACTGAAGAGAAATTTGGGTCTGTAGTTATATCTACTGAAGTACTCTGATAGTCGGTTGTTACTGTTTTGAGTACCACTCCTGCCGCACTAGAACCTTGGAAGTCCTGCGCACGAGTTTCATAGTAGGTACAATTATTCGGTACTGCAAACACCGTGAAAGCGTGAATGCTCTGGTTGCCTTGTGGATCAGTAACTGTTGTAGTGAGCGCGGGCCCGGTTGAGAAGCTGTAAGCATACGTAAATGTATGCGGACCAGTGCCGTCATTGGCGTCAATGGTTCGGCTCGTAACAACACGGCTTAAGTCAGTTATAGAACTACCACAAAGCGATAAGTTATCCCAGCTATAAGAGATCGTTCCTCCGGTTGGAAGCGTTATTTTCGTCAAATCGCCATAATTGACATTTGGAGGATCCCCAGGGCTACGGCTGTTATATTCGAAGCTCCAAGCGGTGCCGTTGGGAAGAACGATACTTTGAAGAGTCTCCCCGGTTGCTTGAACCTGAACATCTCCTGCAGGAAAGTTGGAAAGAATGCTGGCCTTTGCGTAACACAGCTTTACTGGGTAGCTACCATTTACTGCGCCGGGTAAAGTCCACAAAGTAGCTGATGTGATAGGCAACGGCCCTGTACAACCGCTGAAGTCCGATGTGGCGATGCCCAGTCTATAGACAAAGTAGCTCTCAGAACCGATAGGGTAAATAGGCCAAATCATCGTTCGACCTAATGTATCGGAAATCACCGGTGGTGCAGGAGGCAACCCGCCTTGCCATATGATCTGATTTCCATTCGGATCTTCGGCCAGAACAACAGGCGGAGCGGAACCGTTGTTAGCACTGTGATAGTTGCCATATCGGTCGAAGATTCCACTTGCTGGAGCGTCTCCGCCAACGGCGGAGCTACGGATGCCACTTCCATCGAATGACCTAAGCTCAGAAGTTGCAACAGACCCCGTATACATAAGATGATGGTTGCCTCCGTCTGGAGTCATGACATCTGCACGCGTGTACGAAGGCCACAACTGGGAATTTCGCCACTCATAAACTGCGACTGGGTCCTCTTCATAAGCCTGGTCCCAACCGATTTGCACGCCGGTGGGGCCCCCTCTCCAGTACCACAAGCAGTCTATTCCGGTGTTATCGCACTCATACTGCAGACGATAGCCTTTGCTGTTGGAGCCAAGGAACAAGTTCATTGTGAGACTTCCGCGCTGTGGAAGAGAATAAAAGGGAGCGTGCAGAATGAGGGCGCCACTCGATAAACTCACCGAATCGATGCCACCCTCTTGGTAAGAGCCGTAGGGTAAGAATCCCTTTTGGGTATTTGCGTTATCTTGTGCAAATAAAGCTAAAGAGAATGCGAGGACTATTACTATGCTATAAATGGCTCTGCTCATTTGGATATTTCCTCTTAAATTTTTACGGTTCTGCGATTGTTGAGGTTTCTACGACGCGAAAAAATGCTGAACATCTCGGCTGAAGTTATTTTCCTGCAGGCTTTCTTGAAGAACAGGCCAGAGGCTTGTTGCAAACAGTTAACCCGCAGTAGGGGCTCTGCGAAAAACTGCTAACACGCCTCTTAAGATAACGCTCGCGGATTATTTGTTCAATAGGATTAGCTATTTTTTAACAATAGTGACTTTTCTCGATAAAAAAGCACCAGCCCGTTCGAGGCTGGTGCTTTGAGAAGGGTAAATTTTCCCGAATCAGAACAATTCCCAAATCAGAACTTAAACTTCACGGCAAACTGAATCTGACGGGCCGAGCCGGAGTCACCGGTCGGGAAGCGGGTGCTGTTGATTATGCCAAATGGGTTCGGCTTGCCAGGAGTCACAACACTCAACACGGAGTTCACTGAGCCCGAAGTATTGGGTTGGCCAAAGTTGGGATGATTGAGTATGTTGAAGAACTCCACCCGCAATTCAGCCATCACTCGCTCGGTGATTTTCGTGTTCTTGATGAGCGAGAGATCCACGTTTTGGAAGCCAGGCCCAAGGAGCGAGTTCCGCTTCATGGTTCCGAAGCGGGTCGTTGGCTGACCCAAGACGGTGGTAAGGTTGGTGGGAACGGCGAAGAGGCAGCCCGTGGGAACTGGGGAGCCAAGGTTGCACACGGTGTTGCTTCCGTTGTTGGTGAACCACTGAACGAGTCCTGCATTGCCAGTGGTGACGTCTGTAATGATGTGATTAACGACACTGACAGGAGCCAGTTGGTCAGGCCGGATCGTGTTTCCTGCTGTACCTGTAAAGTTGGCCAACGTGACCACATTCACCGGGTTCCCGCTTTGGAATTGAGCAATGCTAGCGAACTCCCAGCCTTCGATGAAGCGATTGCCATGAAATGGCAGGTCGTAGAGGCCGCTGAGAACGAAGCGATGGCGAGCATCGTAGTCGGAGAGGCCGTAGTTCAGGCGCGGATTGGTGCTGTCTTCCAGTGGAACCGTTGTTCCTTGCTGCGAACCCAAGGAGTTGTCATCCAGCGACTTGGACCAGGTGTAAGAAGCACTGAACTCAAGGCCGTGCGAGATGCGCTTGGTCGCTGAGGCCCACAGGGCGTTATAACTGGAGTTGCTGGCATCATCAATCTCGGGGATATTGGTAAGCGTAGGACAGGTTGTTGCCGGTGCGACCGGGCAGGCGAATGACGAGCTGCTGGCAAGGGTTGTAAATGGGCGCACGATGTTGCTCGAAGTGGATATTGGAAACTCTATTTGATTCAGATTTCGCACCAGCCGCAAATGAGTTCCCTTTGATCCGAAGTAGCCGATCATGATTCCCAGCGTGGGCGTGACTTGCTGCTGAACGTTCAGGTTCCACTGCTGAACATAGGCATCTTTCAGGTTGTGGTTCACGGCGTTGGGTGAAAGCGTATTCGCTGCCGTTACCGCAGTGAATGCATTGGCTATATTTATGGTTCCTGCGAAATTAATCGGATTGGCAAAGGGCGGGTTGGAGGACAAAGGGGTCACCAGATTTGAGGTGGGCTGATCCACGGTGTAGCCATAAGCGGAGCGCAGGATGGTCTTCCCATCATGGAACAGGTCCCAGGCAAAGCCTACGCGCGGCTGCAAGTAGGCATTCTGGTTGTAAACATCGCCAACTCCCTTCCCCACTTGCACCAGCGAACTCGTCGCCGGATCAAAGTTCACAAAGCGGTTGCGTGCCTCGGTGGGAGACACGTTCCAATCCAGCCGCAAACCCAGGTCCAGCGTGAAATAGGGCAGCACTTTGTAATTATCCGTTACAAAGAAGCCCAGAGCATTGACAGCGATGCGGCTGGGACGGTTACCCGGCGTAACTACAAATTGGCTGGCAGTGCCCGCTTGAAAGGCGGCAAGGTTGTTGAAGGTGAATCTGCCGGTATCACCGGTGAAGCTGTTGCCATTGAAGCGGCGGAACTCGCCGCCGAATTTGATGCTGTGGTTGCCGTGCAGCCAGGTGATGGTGTCGGAGAGAACTGCCGTGCTGTCGCCGCGCCCCTGGGGGAAGCCGGAAGGCCCGCCAAAGTTAAGACCAACGCCACCGAGCCCGTTCACCTGAATTTGGGGCAATCCAATCGCAGTGGTGACTCCGTCGCTGATGCCGAAGGTCGCCGGATTGAGTGCCACGTTCGGTGCGAAGGTAATAAAAATGCGGTTAACCCCCAAGCGCGCCTCATTGACCCAATTCGACGAGAAGACGTGCGTCTCGTTCAACGTGAAGATCTGACGGCGCGAGTGGCGCGTATCGCCAAAGCCGGGAATGTTATTGCCCTGCAAGATAGGTTCCTGGCGCAGGTCCTGCTGCAACGCATAGTAGCCGTGCAGACGATCATTGCTGTTGAAGGAGTGGCTGATGTCAGCGGTTCCTTGATCAATGTTAACCGGGGCAAGGGCTGAGCTGATGAAGCTGGTACCCGAGTTTGGCAGTGGGATGAACTGCAGCAACTGCTGGATCACAGGACTGGTTACACCTGCGCGGTCAGTCGGCGACAGTACTGTGGCACTGGTATCAACTCCCTGACGTTGACGCAGCGCTTCATAGCTCAAGAAGAAAAACGTGCGATCTTTCCAGATCGGCCCGCCCACCGCGCCGCCGAAGTTATTGCGCTTAAAGGTGGACTGGCGAAGGTGTTGGCCGGTCGGGCTGGTTTCCTTATTGAAGAAGTTACGCGCATCAAAAGCGTGGTTGCGCACAAACTCAAAGATCTCGCCATGTAGGGCATTTGTTCCAGAGCGGGTCGCGATGTTAACGATGGCTCCTGAGTTGCGGCCGTATTCGGCGCCGTAGGTCTGATTATCAACCTTGAATTCAGAGACCGTATTGATCGAGGGTTGAAAGGTGATCTGGTTCTGCACCATGTCGTTCAGGTTGATGCCGTTAATCATGAAGTTGACGGCGTCTTCGCGGGAGCCTGCAGTGTTGAAAGAGAATGATCCCTGTCCGCGCAAAGGAGCAGTCAGGTTGCCGACCTGCGGAGGAGTTACGGAGCCAGCGACCAGCAGGCCCATATCCACAAAGTGGCGGCCGTTGAGTGGGATCTGCTGGACTGTGTTCTGGTTGACGACCTGGCCCACGCCGACGGTTGTCCCTTCAATGACCGGAGCTGCGCCGGTGACTTCGATGGTTTGGGAGACGTCGGTGACTTTGAGTTTGAAATCCTGTTCGACCGTGCGGGCCACTTCGAGGACCAGGTTGCTGGCCACGGCGGTCTGCATGCCCGTCGCCTGCGCGGTGATCCGATAGGTGCCTACGGGCAGCGAAGGCGCGATGTAGTTACCGGCACTGTCGGTCTGGGTAATGCGTTCTTCAGAGGTGGCCTGATTGTGGATGGTCACTTTGGCATTGGTTACAACCGCACCGGAGGAATCAGTGACGGTTCCCCGAATGGTGCTGGTGGATTGACTCCAGGCGGCGGGGATGCAGGCGAGCAAAGCAACAATAGCACCCAGGAACACAACACGTATGTTGGTAAACATAAAAGCTCTCTCCTAAGAACAGATTTGTTGGGCCGGTATTTTTCCGGCTATTTAAGTACTGAGTTTTGAGGGTCTACTGCAGCTCTGGGAATGCGATTTCACGTGTGGGATGCAGAGCATTATATACATGCATGAGACGTACCAAAGGGTGGGAACGTAAGCAGTTGATTTAGATGGGATTGTAAAGGTAGAAGGTAGGCGTGCCTACGGTTTTTAAGAGTTTTGGGGCTGGGATACTGAATTTGGTAGGCAAGGTTTTTTATGAGCGAAATTAATCCGGGGCTGAAGCCCAATTCCTATTTAAACTCTACCCCCGGCTAAAGCCGGGGGCTCCCACCTGCGCCGCGAGCGGCGCAAAATGAAACAAGCGATTAAATTTAAATAATGAAACAAGCTCTCTATAAACAAGCTCTTTATTCGACTTGGATATTTACCAAGTCTGGGGCTTGCGGCTTGGCTGCGGGGCGTTTTCCCCAGCGCACCAAATCCTGGGATTTAGAGTTCATGGCCGCCACGACTTTGCCGATCTTGACTGAACCTTCCATCAGGTAACGGGCAGGTAAAATACCGCCAACCTTGTGGTGACCAATTCTATGGGCCCCGATGCTGATGGCGCAGCCGCACTGGCTGCAATCCGGCGTGCCGCCGAATACGCATGGTTCAACGAGCTTCTTCAGATCAGCCGTATAGTTGATGGACATCCTGGAGAAAATGCACTCATCAGGACTTTGCGGCGGCGTCAGCATGGCTTCAGAGAGATAGTTGCTCCAAAGCAGTTTCTTGTAAGTGTTGGAGAGACCAACCAGTTCTGCGCTCAACTGCTTGCGCGATTCGGGGGTAAGCATCTCGGGCGTTTTCTCTCCCAATTGCGGGGTATAGGTGCTAACCCAAATGCGGTCAATCTCAGGCCGCTCACTCCAGAACTTTACATATTCCTCGCGGTAGTTAGGACGCTCCATGTTGTTCTGCACGATGGTCCAGTGAACGTTGACCTTGCGTCCCTCGATGTTCTTGAGGATGCGTTCGTAGGTTGCCGGCTTGCGGCGGATATCGTGATGTTCGGGCAAGCCGTCGATGGAAATCCCAATCGTCACCCGGGGCAGCTTCATCCATTCCATGGGAATGGGGATCACGGCGCTGGTCACGATGAGGGTGTACACGCCCATCTCGCTCAATTGGGGCAGGATACGGCTCAGTTCCTTATGGCGTACCAGCGGCTCGCCGCCCACCAGGGAAACCTGCAGCGGCTTATGTTTGCGTACCAGGCCGACCACGCCCTCTACGAGCTGGTCTCCGCGGAAATCGGCTACCTGGGTCAGGGTTACGTCACCACCTAAGTGGTCAGCCCCGTAGGCATAGCATCCAGGGCAGGTTAGGGGGCACTCGCGCGTAATCTCGATGGAAAGCATGGGAGCACTACCCGCAAGGATTCGTCCCCAAGACTTCATCAAATCTTTCCGGCGCATTGTTCAAAACCTTTCTTTGCCTCTACAACTGGCTTTAGTATGTGAGATATATGAATTAGGGCTAACCACTAAGTTTACGATAAATTGAGCGGTTAGGGAAAAAAACAGTAAGTTAAAATAATATCTGGATGTCAGAAACAGCCGAACTCAAGACCCATACGCCCATACGGCGAGCAGCCGATGTGGTACGCACAGCCCAGGTCGCCCAGGCGGCCAATGGAATATGCTACACCTCTTTGGGCGAAACCGCGCTAGCCGTGAACGAGCTGGAGCGCATGATCCTTGCCGTGCCCCGGTCCGTGGCCGCTGCGCTCGATAAAAAAGCCTATTACTTTGTGCCCCTGGTGATGAGCGACGGCGATGAAATCATGGTCGCAGAGCGCTATGATGTGGCGCTCAGTGACAAAGCTGATTGCCACCGTAATTTGGCCAGCGGTGACGCACAATGCATCTTTATTTCCACTCGCCTGATGGACGATAAATTTTCCGTCGCCTTTGAGTTTTACATCAACGTGGGCCACGCTTTTGTGGAGCGCGCCGGCGTCTCGCAGGCTTTTGCCGACCTGGTTTGGAAGCAGGTAGAAGAAAAAGCCCGCGGAGAAACCAGCCTGGATGCCCACGAATTCCGTAAGCTGGCAACCTCGGCAACGCCGGGCGCGGAGAAGGCAAAGAACGATTACTTTGCCGCGGCCTTCTCCGATGCCATCGCCATCTACCTGCTTGCCCTGCTGATTGATGAGGTGGATTACTACGAGCTGCGCGAGCGCGAGTACCCGCTGCTGGCGCCGGCGGCGTTGGCTGAGCGCCTGCATAAGATCCATGAACTGTTCCCAGCGAATCCGGGATTTGAATTCAATATCTACTACCGCAGACGACAGTAAAAACTTTAGTTGAACCACAAAGGGCACGAAGGAATACGTAAGGACACGAAGGGAAACAAAGGAAAGTCTTTGCACCTCTGATCCATGCTTTCCTTGCGTCTCCAATGAAATTTCTTATCTGCGCGGATCTGCGTTAATCTGCGGCTAGAATAATCCACAATGATTGCTCATCTGCGCGGAAAGCTGATTGCCAAGAGTCCGAGCCATGCCATTGTTGAAGCTGGGGGCGTAGGCTACGAACTTGCCATCACCATCCCCACGTATTCCGGTCTTCCTGCCTTGGACCAGGAGATCGCGCTCTATGTTTACACTCACGTCCGCGAAGATGCGCTGGCATTGTTTGGTTTTTTGCAGCGCGCAGAGAAGCAGCTCTTTGAAAAATTAATCGGCGTCAGCGGCATCGGCCCCAAACTCGGCATTACGATTTTGAGCGGCATGTCTGCCGAGGCTGTCGTGGCTGCCATCCGTGGAAACGACGTGGCTACGCTGACGCGCATTCCCGGCATCGGCAAAAAAACCGCCGAGCGCATGGTGCTGGAGTTGCGCGATAAGCTCGATCAATTTGCCGCGCCGCCGGTGACGCCCGTGGCCACGGCCATTGAGGAAGACGTGATCTCCGCCCTGGTCAACCTGGGATATCAGCGCTCCCTGGCAGAGCGCGCCCTGAGCCGCATTCCTTCTGCAAGAAATGGCGAGAAACAATCTTTCGAGGTGCTGTTTCGCGAAGCCCTGGCTACCATGGCCAAATAGCCAAGCACCAGAGTTAAGAGAAAACCTTAACGCGATTATTCCGCGGCCGGAGTCGGCGAGAGATGCGCTGCAATCATCTGCCAGCCGTCCCCACGCTTCTGATACACGTTGGTCACTCGCAAGCCACCCAGCTTGGGATCGTCAAACACCACAGTGCCCATCAGTACGGCACAATCGCCGGAGACGCGTACGGTTGATTCGCCCAGTGAAGATTTGGGAAAGCGGTTTGTGTTGGCCTCCAGCGCCGGAAGAATGTCATCTTTCGTAAGGACTTTGGCGCCAGATGAAGAACCGATGAAATCATCTGCTATCAGACCTCGAAGGGTGGTTATGTCGCCGGAGGCCTCTGCCGCGAGCCAACTGCGCTCCAGCTTGACGAGCTCGTCTTCTACGCTGGGAACGCGCGTCTGGGGTGCGGGCACACTCGATTGTGCCGCCGCCAAAGAACACAGGACAATACTCAGGCTCAGGAAAATGAACCAGTGCTTCATGGCAAACTCCTCCGTGAATTTGGGACCAAACTCAACTTGAGTTAAGAGACACCGCGCACACTTGAATTGTTCCCGCGTTGCGTCAAATTCAATGGTTGTGAATCTTTGTACATGTCCCTCTATCAGCAGCCAAAGTGCGCTATAGTTGCCCCATGCGCTTCCGTTGGACCCGGCCGTTTGCTGTTGCAGCTATGGTAGTAATGCTATGCCTGCCTTCATTTGCCATAATTCCCGTTTCCCCGCTGGTGTTGGCCAGGATCGGCAAGATGATTTGGGATGCGCTGACCTTCCGCCACAGGATCGTGGTACCACCGCCCAACGTTAAACTTAATCCCGATCAGATTGTGGATATTGCCGGCCTCTCGAGCGCAACCGCGTCGCAGAAATGCGAGAACTGGGCCTGGGCTGCGGGCCTGGAAACCATTCTGCATACGCAGAATGTGGACCTGAAGCAGAAATACTGGGTCATCAAGGCCGATGGCGGCGAGGTTTGCAAAGATAGCTTTGACCTGAGTTCGCTTCCCCAGTACATCAACGGAGAATATGTGCTCGATGACGGGCGTCACGTGCGCCTGGAGGCGACCACGGTCTCCGGACTGCCTCAGGGAGTAGATCCTTTTATTCTGGCGCCGCAGGCGGGACGTCCTCTGATGCTGATTTGGAAGGGGCACCCGTACCTTTATGTAGGAATGAATTACGACGAGTTAAGATTCGCCGATGGCCAGCGTGAATTTTCAGTTACGAAACTCAAGTTTCTCGACCCCTTTGCCTCTGATCCGGCGAAGCAGGTGGTCTACTTCGACCGCGAAAAAGACGACTTGGCGGATATCTCCGGCATGATGGACGTGATTGCCGAACCTATTGAAGGCACAAACTGGCTGCATCCGGAAAAGGAACTTGACCACCCCAGGGAAATTTTCTTCCCGAAATAGAAATAGCACTCAGCACTCAGCAGTCAGCACTCAGCATTCAGCCAAGGCCGATTCCACCGCGGAGGCGCGGAGACGCGGAGGATTGAGTCATTGAATCATCGGGTCATGCACGGCCTGTCCCACGGCATGCCGGGGCAAGCGGGACAGATTGAGTCATTGCAGAATCGAGTCATTGAACTGGCAAGCGTGATTAGTTAGCATTGCGGCCGAAGGTGAAGGCGACGCCAAGCCCCATGGTATCAAACGACGGATACGAATTATGCTCGTAGCTCCCAAGGAGGGCCAGATGGCGGCTGACTGCAAAGCTGGTATCGCCGCTGAGTCCAGAGCTGGCTCGAATGCCAGGGGCGGTGGCAACATCGGTCATATCAAAGCGGCGCATAATACCGTTGATCATGTGAGTCAGTTTGCCGTCCTTGGAGGGCGCCGTAGTCTGGTCGTAGACGTTTTGATTCGTCAGCGTCTCTTCGTAACCAGGAGCCTCGAAGCTTAATTTCGCGGGTTCGAAGTTCAACCTTGTTTGAAGCGGCGATGGGGCGTCTGGAATCGCAGACTGCTGTTGGACTGCCTGCTTGGGATTGAGAGCAGTACTTCCATCGTGAGCTGTTGCGGTGATCGGGAGATAGTTGTTGGCAATCAAAGTTGGCGTTTGGCTATTTGCCAATCTTGGCAACGATTGGGCAAAACATGATGGTGCCGCGATCACACTGATCAGCACAATCACGAAACGAAGTAATCTACGCATTTTGTCCTCCCTGCATCCGGCAGGTCTGTTCACTTGCTGTGGTGCTCCTGACATCGGCTGCAGGTGTTAACCCAATCCTAAGGGAAAGGTTGCCGATCCTGAAATTACTTTGGTTACGTTACAAAGGTAATACCCAAACAAGTTCACCACACAGACACAGAGGATTGAGTCATCGGGTCATTGAGTCATTGCTTCATTAAAGTAAACCAATAGCAACAACCATGATTCAAGTACACAATGACACAATCACTCAGTTTTCTCTGTGCCTCTGTGTCTCTGTGGTGAATGCTTCTCATTTGCCGATACAGAAACTGCTGAAGATCAAATTCAGAATGTCATCCGTTGTGGTGGCGCCAGTGATGGCGTCCAGCGGACGCAAGGCATTGTAGAGATCGAGCAGAAGCATCTCGTGAGGGATAGAGTTCCTGATCGCGGCCACGGCGGCATCGAGCGCGGCGAGCGAATCGCGCACCAGCCCTTGATGGCGGACGTTGGTCAGCATGCCACTTTCCTGTTGGGCGCCGTGATCGCCTGCGATTTGCTTCAGGATGGCCTCGCGCAGTTCTGAGATTCCTTCCCCGGTCACCGCCGAGGTGCGCAGTTGCGCGGGATTTCCAGCGGCCGGCGCTGCCTGTGCGGTTTTGTTTAAATGTGGCGCTTTGACCAAATCTGATTTGTTCTGCACGAAAATCGCAGAGCGGTTTTCCAGGCGGCCCTGCAAGGCCGCATCTTCCTCCGGGTGCAAGTTGCTCGCATCCAAAACTACCAGCACCAAATCGGCCTCGGCCAGGGCTTCGTAAGATTTCTGAATGCCGAGGCTTTCTGCTTCGTCAGCCGCTGTGCGGATTCCGGCCGTATCCACCAGGCGCACGGGGATGCCGCCAATGGCAACCGTCTCGCTCACCAGGTCACGGGTGGTGCCGGGCGTGGCGGTCACGATGGCGCGCTCGCGCTCCACCAGCCGGTTGAAGAGGCTGGATTTGCCCACATTCGGACGCCCTACAATCGCCAAGGTCAACCCTTCATGAACGATCTTGCCGTAGGCAAACGACTGCGCCAGCTCTTCGAGGGGCTCGCGCACGGCGGCAATGCGTTTGAGGATTTCTTCTCCCGGCAAGACGGAAACATCATCCTCGGCGAAATCCACTCCGGCTTCAAGCACGGCGATTAAATCTACCAGCTTTTGCTTGATCGGTTTGAGCCGTTTGGAGAGTGCGCCCTCAAGTTGCTGGGCCGCTACTTTCGCCTGAAAGAGAGTTTGCGAGTCAATCAGGTCGCGCACGGCCTCAGCCTGAGTGAGATCGAGCCTGCCGTTGAGAAATGCGCGCATGGTGAACTCGCCGGGCTCGGCCAGGCGCGCTCCGCGTTGCAAAGCAATGGCGACAATGTGCTGCAAAACTACAGGGGCGCCGTGGGCGGAGATTTCTACGATGTCATCGGTCGTGTAGGAGTGGGGCTTGGCAAAATAGGTGGCTACGACTTCATCAATACGTTCGCCTGTGGCCGGGTCAATCAACTCGCCAAACGAAGCGCGGCCGGGAGCAAGTTCATGACCTCCAACTTTAGAAGCAAGCCGCAGCATGGGTCCGGCGATGGCGCGCGCTTCGGGTCCGGCCAGGCGCACAACCCCGATGCCGCCGCGTCCGGGCGGGGTGGCGACGGCGACGATGGTATCGTCGAGGTTCACGGCTTTGATTGTAATGGGTGAGCCGGATGAGAGCGCCGTCGGGGCGCAAGCCAACTGTGAATATGCAGCAGCTATAGAGCCTTAGGAGATAAGCCGCGGCAAAAAGAAACCGGTGCGCCGGCGGTGCTCTTCGAAGGCAGCGCCAAATTCCTGCGCCAGCATCTTTTCTTCAACGCGGGCTTTTGTGTAGAACGCAATCCAAACCAGCGCGACTGCAATCACGGCGCGCCATTCTCCGATAGCTAATGCAGTTCCATCCAGAGCCAACAGGATCCCGGTATAGATAGGATGGCGCACGTAGGCGTAGGGGCCGTTGCGAATCAGTTCATGCTCTACCTTGATGGTGACCTTGCTGCTCCAATTTTGGCCCAGGCTGTAGCGCGCCCAAAAAGCAAAAGCAATGCCAAGGGCAGTGAGAATAAGTCCCGTTACCGCTACGAGTAGACTCTGAGGCCAAAGCCTTCGTCCGAGTACTCCCCAGAGCGAGGAGTGCGTGAAGAGCAGTATCCATGCTGCCCACAGCGGCGCCTGATACACAATTCGCGAGCCCATGGACTCTTGCGTCTTGACCGCCTTCAAACGCAAAGCTGAAATCAGCCAATACGCGAAAAAAATGATCCAAAGCGCGGTAAAAGCATTACTAATCAGGTCAGTCATACGAGATATCGATGATACTTGAACGTCAAAGCAGAAGCTTCAAACCGAGGGCTTACTTTGCCATGGAAGAGTAGGCAACAATTCCCACGACCACGACCACCAGGATGAGCAGCCCAAAGCGCCGCATGAATGGTATGGGCGAGGTATTCACCAGATTGCGGGCGTTCTCCGAGGCGATTTCGCGTCCACGGCGGCAGATGGTGCACATCTCTATAAATTTTTGGGAGGTGACCATGCCGAAGAAGAACCAAATGTGAAAATAACGGTAAGAGACGACCGTCTTGAAAGGCCGGTCGGCCTGGCAGACCGGACAGGAACGCATGCCCAAGTCGCCAAGTTCATGGGTATCGCCGCGAGTGCCGAAGATGATCATAGGGATTTTTGGAAAACGGCGATTCTACTTTAAAGTTGCATTCCGCAATGTAAAAACTTTTTAAACTTTCGTTCCCCTGGGGTTCTCCAGCGCGCTTCCGTTGGTTTTGTGCAAGCGAGCGAAGTTGGCCTGCATCTCTTCGTAAATGCGGTCTGCTTTGTGATGGAGCTGGGCGACTTCGAGTTCCGCCTTGAGGTTTACTTCATAATCCAGGTCGCCTTTGAGGCGGTCTTTGGCGGCCTGCCGGTTTTGCGACATCATAATGACCGGCGCCTGCAGCGCCGCCAGCATGGAGAGAAAAAGGTTCAGCAGGATGAATGGATAAGGATCGAAGGTGGCCTTCTCAGGCGCGAGCCCGTGTCGCGCTCCTTGTACGGTCAAATAGACATTCAATCCTACCCAAGCCAGCAATACGACGCCGAAAGAGATGATGAAGGTCCACGATCCGCCGAAGCTGGCCACGCGGTCGGCAATGTGCTGGCCCAGGGTAAGGCGCTCTTCTTCTTCCAGGTTCAGGTTGCGCGAGACGTGAGTGCGCAGCAGTTCATCGGTCGCGCGCAGGCGGCGGCCCATGACGCCGAGCAGGTCCATGGCGGCGTGCGGGTGCCGGGTTATGAGGTCGAGCAGGTCTCCGCGATCCATGACAAGAGTCTCAGTATCGTCGGTGGCAACCGCGGTTGCGGTGCGGGGACCGCCATCGAGCAACGAGATTTCACCGAAGACATCGCCGCTGAGATTCTCTGAGAGGATGATGGTGTCGCCGGTGCAGTCCTCCACGTAAACCTGCACACTGCCACGGCGGACAATATAAAGCGCGTCACCGGAGTCGCCGTAGGCAAAAACGATTGCGCCTTTATCAAAGTTGCGGACGTCAACCAGTTCGGCCAGAGTCTTGCGTTCTTCTTCGTCGAGCAGTTGGAATAAAGGCACCTCCGCCAGGAGGGCCAGATCAGCAGCCATAAATCAACCTCATCAAGATAGTCGTTCTCTCAGTTACTTATGATGCCAAGCCATCATGCCAACTCTTGCGGCAGAGTTCAATTGATAAACATTAATAGAAAATCGGACCTGAAAACCCTCTGCGGTGAGCTGTGAATCCGCTTGATCCGTGGCAGGTAGTTTTTTCTTAAGAACGCGCCCGAAACTGCCGCGCAAATTCCCGAATATCCTGGACCAGCAACTCCGGCTCCTCCCAGGCTGCGAAGTGGCCTCCTTTGGGCATGGTTGTCCAGCGGGCAATATCGTAAACCCGTTCGACCCAGCTTCTGACCGGGAACGGCTCTTCTTTCGGGAACCTGGCTACGGCGGTGGGAGTAGAAATCCTCTCCCCTTTGCCGAAGTGCAAAGGAGCCTGGCGGCGTTCAAAGTACAGGCGCATGGAAGAGCCCGTGGTTTCGGTGAGCCAATACAAGCTCACGTTGGCCAGCAAGTCGTCTTTGCTGAACCGGCGCTCCACGTCGCCGTCGCAGTCTGACCAGTCGCGGAACTTATCAATCAGCCACGCTGCCAGGCCCATGGGCGAGTCATGCAGGGCAAACGCCAGGGTTTGCGGTTGAGTGTTTTGTACGGTGCAGTATCCTCCCTTTTCTTCGAACCAGCGGGCGTCCTCCACTTGAGACCGGAGTTCTTCTTCCGTCATGGGCGACTCGGCCACATCCACGTAGGGGTGGTACGAACCCGGGATGTAGTTCAAGTGAAGACCGAGCACGTGCTCCTTGTGCTTCCAGGCAAGGACGGTGGAAACATTTGCGCCGAAGTCGCCGCCCTGCGCGAGGAACTTCGGGTAACCGAGTTCCTGCATCAGCTTTACCCAAATCCCGGCGATCTTGAAGGTATTCATTCCTGGCTGTTCGGGCCGGCCGGAAAAGCCGAAGCCTGGCAACGAAGGGACGACAACGTCGAATGAATCATTCGGGCCTGCTCCGAAGGCCTGTGGATCTGTGAGCAGCGGCACCACCCTCAACATCTCGATAAACGATCCGGGCCAGCCGTGGGTGAGCAGGATAGGCAGAGGGCGAGGGCCGCGTCCGTGGACATGGATGAAGTGAACTTGCAGCCCGTCGGCCTGAAAGCGGTAATGAGGCAGCTTGTTCCACTCCGCTTCATGCCGGCGCCAATCGAAGCGGTTCAGCCAGTAGTCGCGAATGGTGTGCATGTAGGCGAGATCGAGGCCATAGGCCCATCCCGAATGCGGTATCGCGTCCGGCCACCGGGTCCGGATCAGGCGCTCTTTGAGATCGGAGAGCGCTGCGTCAGAGATATTGATTTTAAAAGGTTCGATTGCCATGCGGGGTGTTGAGTTCCTTTTTGCATTGAAAATTGTACTCTGATCGACAGATTTCATTTTGCAGCACGCAATGCAGGATTACGTCCGCACGATAGAATCAAGAGGAATGTCGCTCTCTTTTCAAATCGAGGCCAGGTGCGGCGAGGCGCGTGCGGGCAGACTCATTACACCTCACGGTGAGGTGGAAACCCCGGTCTTCATGCCGTGCGGAACCCTGGGCTCGGTGAAGGGAGTGCCGCAGGAGATTCTGGAAGAGCTGGGTGTCGAGATTCTGCTGGGTAATACCTATCATTTATACCTGCGCCCCGGGGCTGCGCAGGTGCGGCAGCTTGGTGGCTTGCACAAGTTCATGTCCTGGGAGCGGGCCTTGCTGACCGATTCGGGAGGATTCCAGGTTTTCAGCCTGAGCCAACTGCGCAAGGTCAGCGAAGAGGGTGTGGAGTTTCGCTCGCATCTCGATGGCTCAACGCACATGTTCACTCCGGAGAGCACCATGGCGGCGCAGATTTCCCTGGGCGCCGATATCATCATGGCGTTCGATGAGTGCACTGAATTTCCCGCCGAGCGACGCCGCGCACAACAATCCATGGAGCTGACCGTGCGCTGGGCAGAGCGCAGCAAAAAACATTTTGAGGCGCACAAACATGAGGTTCCGTGGATATTGTCGGAGAACCGAGAAATCCCGCAGGGGCTAAAGCCCGCAAGCTTAGCGGGCTTTTCGGCACGACTAAAGTCGTGCCCTGATACAAAGCTCCGCGAAGAAAATGTGTCTGAGATGTCTGAGATAGTTTCTCAAAAGATAGTTTCTGGAAACTCGAAACTTGAAACTGGAAACTGCACGCAGTCCCTCTTCGGTATCGTGCAGGGCGGCATATACACAGATCTCCGGAAGCAATCGGCCGAGCAGATCGTCGCTATGGACTTCCCTGGCTACGCCATCGGCGGGTTGAGCGTGGGCGAGCCACGGGCGTTGACGGAAGAAGTCCTGCATTCCACCTTACCTTGCCTGCCCAAAGAAAAGCCCCGCTACGTCATGGGCGTAGGTACGCCTGAGGAGATTGTGCGCTATGCGCTCATGGGGGTGGACATGATGGATTGCGTGCTGCCCACACGCGCTGCCCGCCACGGGTTGCTCTATACCTCCGAGGGCAAGGTCAACATCAAGAATGCGCGTTATGCCCAGGACCAATCGCCGTTAGACCCCAATTGCGGATGCCGGGTCTGTGCCCGCTACACCCGCGCCTATCTGCGCCATCTGTATGCCAACGGAGAGGTGCTGGCCATGGTTCTGAACAGCATTCATAATCTAGCCTTCTATCTTGACACCATGCGCAGGGTGCGTCATTCTATAAGACTTGGGGATATCTCAGCGCTCCACTCTGCTATCCAGTCACGAGCCTGAACTCCCTTGGGTGAGCGCGCAGCGAGCGCCGAGAAAAGCGCGAGGGCGCAGCAAAGCTTTGCGGAGCCCTTAGATAGAAGCAGCAGCACGCCTTCCGTTCGAGAACCCTTGTAGAAAGGTCTTCCCCCGGGCTGGAAACGTGTGTTGGGTTGCGTGTGGGGCAGTTACCGGCTGGTTCGCCGGAGCTATTGAGTCCTGGAAAGAGACGGCTAGGTAGCCGGAACACTTCAAAATGGAAATTTCGCAGGTTATCGCAATGTTACAGGCGCCGGGAGGCGGTGCCGGCATCTATACCTTTCTGCCGGTTGTCGCCATGCTGGTGTTTGCTTATTTAATTTTGATTCTTCCGCAACAGCGCCGCCAGAAAAAATGGCAGGCCATGCTGGATGGCCTGAAGACCGGCGACAAGGTGATCACCAGCGGCGGCCTGCGCGGCACGGTCATCGCGCTGAAAGAGGATGCGGTGCATCTGCGCGTGCCCCCGGACAATCTTCGCATCGAAGTTTCCAAATCATCTGTCGTCTCTCTTGCGCAAGGGGAAGAGAGTGAGAAGAAGTAGTCATGATGCAGAGAAATTTACTCGGTAAAACAGCTTTTATCATCGCGGTCCTGCTCATTTTTGTTTATGGCATCTTCGGCATACCGCAAAAGTGGAATGGCGAAGGCCTGAAGCAGGCCCTGCTCGATCGCATTCACCTCGGCCTGGATTTGAAGGGCGGGACGCACCTGATTTTGCAGGTGATGGTGAATGATGCCGTAAATGCCGACTCGGATGTAACCACCGAACGGCTCAAAGAGTCGCTCAACAAGAACAATGTTGCTTATGGAGAGATTTATAAGCCCGACCCGGCCAATCATCCTGAGCAAATCGCCATCAAAGGCATCCCGGCCAGCGCCATCGCTAACCTTCGCAATAATGTTCTTGCCAGCTACCCGCAATATGACATCAGTACGGGCGCGGACAACAGCTACTTGCTTACCTTGAAGAGCACCCGGGTGAGCGAAATCAAACAACAGGCCGTAACCCAGGCCATTGAGACCATTCGCCAGCGCGTGGATGCTCTGGGCGTGAGCGAACCGTTAATCGAAGAGCACGGTTTGGGAAATTATCAGATTGTGGTCCAGCTTCCGGGAGTGGATCCGGACCGCGCCATAACCATTATTCAGTCCACCGCCATGCTGGAAGTCCGCGGAGCCATTGATCAGCGGGTTTATCCTTCTGAACAAGAAGCGCTGCAGGCGCACCCCGGCGGCCTGCCTCCCAATGCGGTCCTGGTTCACGGCAGCAGCATCGGGGCACGGGACACAGCACCCAAAGATTTAGTCTATGTTCTGAATCGCAGCTCGGTGATTACCGGCCGCGATATCCGCGATGCTGAGACTTCAACCAAGGATACCGGCGCACCCATCGTCAATTTTTACCTTACCAATGATGGAGGCGAGCGCTTCAAAGCCTTCACCGGCGCCCATGTAGGCGATTACATGGCCATCGTGCTGGATAATCGCGTGGTTGAGTTTGCCACCATTAAGTCGGAAATTGGAGATTCTGGATTGATCGAGGGAGGCTTCACCGCAGAGACCGCTAAAGACCTCACCATCAAGCTGCGCTCCGGTGCGCTGCCTGCGGGAATCCAAATTCTGCAAAAGGAGATTGTGGGTCCGTCGTTGGGCGCGGACTCCATCCGCCAGGGCGTGACCGCAGCGGTGATAGGCATGTCGGTGGTGATGCTCTTCATGCTTATCTATTACCGGTTCTCTGGAATCAATGCCGACCTGGCGCTGATTCTGAATCTAGTGATTCTGCTCGGGTTCCTGGGCTTCAGCGGCGCTACACTGACTTTGCCCGGCATTGCCGGCGTTATCCTGACCATTGGTATGGGCGTAGATTCTAACGTGCTCATCTTCGAGCGCATTCGGGAAGAGCTGCGCAATGGTAAAACCCCGGCTGCAGCCGTGGACCAGGGTTTCGGCAAGGCCTGGCTCACAATCATTGATACGCACGTGACCACGATTGTTTCTGCCTTCATTCTGATCATATTTGGCACCGGGCCGGTGCGCGGATTTGCAATTACCCTGTGCTTTGGTCTGCTGGCCAATATTTTTACCGCGGTCTTCGTCTCGCGCGTAATTTTTGACGCCGGCCTGCAACGCAAGGAGCGGGGTGAAGCATTAAGTATCTAAGTGAGGCATTGAGCTCAAACGACCCCAAGGGTCTAAATGCCAATGCAATCTAAGGATTGAACAAGTGGAATTTTTTAAGAATACCAACATAGATTTTCTCGGCAAGAAGTGGTACTTCCTGGCCTTTTCGCTGGTCTTCAGCATAGCCGGCGTGCTCTCAATCATGTTCTGGCACCACATCCCCCTGGGGGTGGAATTTAACGGCGGTACCCAGGTGGATGTGAAGTTTGCCAGTACGCCCGATCTGGACTTGATCCGCAAAGATCTGGATCGTGCCGGCCTGCACGACCCCCGCCTGCAGCCTTATGGTCTCGCGGCCAACCACGAGGTCCTGATTACTTTGTCGCAGAAAGAAACCAGCGAAGCAGCCCTTGACCAGGGCGAAAAACAAATCATTCAAGCGCTGACCAGCAATGCTCCCCAGGACAAGCTGGACCTCAATAACTCAAACCGGGACAGTATTGCCGACGCGCTCGTCAAGCGTGACCCGCTGCACCTGGGCGTCACTGTTGGCGGGCGCTACCAGGCTGAGGCGCAGAAGATTGTAGATTACCGTGACAAGGTAAAGGGCGGCGTGTTGAACAGCCTGGACGAACTGAAAACTGTAACGTCTCCTGAAGTCGTGAGCGCTTTGCAGAATGACTTTTTCCTCTCAAATTTTGGCGTGCGCGGCGTGGAAATTGTAGGCCCGCAGGTAGGCGCCCAGCTTCGGAAGCAGGCAATATTGGCGGTCCTGTATTCGCTGGCCGGAATGCTGGTGTACCTATGGTTCCGCTTTGAATTGATTTATGGCGTGGCTGCGGTGGTGGCGGTTTTTCACGATACTTTAATCACCATCGGCGCTTTCTCCTTGACGAATCAAGAGATTAGTCTTACGGTTATTGCCGCCATCCTTACGTTGATCGGCTACTCCATGAACGACACGATTGTGGTCTTTGACCGCATCCGTGAAAACGTGAAGCTGATGCGGCGTGAGAATTTGGCAGAGATTGTTAATAAAAGCATCAATCAGACCCTGAGCCGGACAATCCTGACCTCAGGGCTGACGTTCTTGACCGTGCTTTCACTGTATCTCTTTGGGGGTGAGGTACTTAAGGGTTTTTCTTTCGCTCTGGTGGTAGGAATCCTGATTGGTACTTACTCCTCGATTGCCATTGCGGCACCCATGCTGGTGGCCTATCAAGAGTGGCGCATTAGCCGATCTGGAAGACGCCTGGAGCCTGTGGCCATTGATTCCGGGCGCAAAGAAAAGGTTCGAGTCAAGGCGTAAATTGCACTAATATAGGTGTCTTAAATTAGGTGTTCTTACCAGCCCCCCTGGAAGGTTATAAGCAAAAGCAAGCAGAATTGAAAATTAATGGCTTTTTTACAGTGAAAAATGGGAACTTTATTGGGTATGTCTGGTGTCTAAGGTAATGGTGAATACCGAATAAACGGAGAGACACTCTGTTGACCCATTTCCTGGGAGATGAAGTATGTTTGAAGATAGCCTGATTGAATCGTCGGGTAGACTAAAAACCAAGCGCGGTTGGACGACATCATTCGCCACAGTCCTGCTGCTTCTTGTGATCTTTACCCTCTGTCTGATTCCGCTGATCTACACAGAAGTACTACCTAAGCAAATCATAGCGACATTCCTGGTGGCACCGCCGCCGCCTCCACCGCCACCGCCGCCAATGGCAGTCATCAAAGTAACGAAAATTGAGACCGAGTTGGAAAACGGCGCGTTGCGCACCCCCACCAAGATCCCTGAGAAAATCAAGATCGTGAAGGAAGAGGAAGCGCCACCTGCCGCCGCCGCGGGCTTTGTGCCCGGCGGAGTTACCGGCGGAGTCCCGGGTGGTGGTATGGGTGGAGTTATTGGCAGCCTGATCGGCGGCACCGGTAGCGTTCCCAAAGTCACTTTGAACCGCGTGCGCGTGTCGGGCGGTGTTGTAGAAGGCAACCTGATTCACAAAGTGGTGCCTCCGTATCCGCCGCTGGCCAAGACGGCCCGTATTCAGGGCACGGTCGTGTTGCATGCCATCATCAGCAAGCAGGGTAACGTGGAGAACCTGAATGTGATCAGTGGCCACCCCATGCTCGTGCAATCAGCTTTGGATGCCGTCAAGCAGTGGAAGTACAGACCGTATATTTTGAACGGCGAGCCGGTTGAGGTAGAGACGACGGTCACCGTCAACTTTAACCTGACGGGTGGAGCATAGAATATAGAATTTTGGGCAGAGATTGGGCAGAGATGAAGCCGCAACTGCCATGATTTGCATCTATCTTTCTTTGCATCTACCCTGGATGACCCTGTTTCCATAAAAAATTTGGAGCAAGGGAGTCTGGCATACCTGAGTTTAGATTTTTGTATTTAGAACCAAGGAGGAAGGACCATAATTATGTTTCTCGTTAATGTTGCAAGTTTAATGTTCACCCATGTTGCCGCTTTCGGCATGTGGATGTTCCAGGAGGGCCAGCAGCAGGTGGCTGGATTCGATAACCCACTGGCACTATGGGGCGCCATGGGCTGGTTTGCCCGCATCATCGTCATCATTCTGTTTGCCATGTCGGCAATTTCAATCGGCGTGATGATTGACCGGGCGTTTGCTTTCAGCGCTGCCCGCAAGCAGTCGCGTTCGTTCGCCCCGGCCGTGGCCGGTGCGTTGCGTGAAGGCAAAATTGACGAAGCCATTCGCGTGGCCGAGCGCAACAAGAAGAGCCATCTGGCAAAAGTTGTGACGGCGGGGCTGCAGGAATTCAAGGCCCACACCGAATCTTCTGACATTCCCGGTGAAGAAATCGAGGCTTCCAAGCGCGCCCTGGAGCGTGCCGAAGCCATTGTGCACGCCGAATTGAAGCGCGGCCTGGGTGGATTGGCCACCATCGGGTCCACTGCCCCGTTCGTGGGGTTGCTGGGCACCGTGGCCGGCATTCTGAACGCGTTTATCGGAATTTCAACTTCAA
This sequence comes from Terriglobales bacterium, assembly GCA_035487355.1. Classification (NCBI taxonomy): domain Bacteria; kingdom Pseudomonadati; phylum Acidobacteriota; class Terriglobia; order Terriglobales; species Terriglobales bacterium. The sequence goes on from DATHMF010000035.1 coordinate 42,934, forward strand.
AGGCAACTGGTTTGGCGGCTGTGGCCGGCGGTATCGCTGAAGCCCTGGTCACTACGGCCATCGGACTGTTCGTGGCCATTCCCGCGGTCTGGATGTTTAACTACTTCACCAATAAAGTAGAAGCATTCGACGTCGAGATGGACAACAGCTCCAGCGAGTTGATTGACTACTTCCTGAAGCGCAGCGGCAAAATGCGCAAGTAAACGTAAGTGCCAGGAACAAAAATTAAGGTCTGACCTCCTCTCGGGTCCGGTGATTAAAAACCGGGCCCGAATCCATACTTTAGAGACAGATCGCAGGCAGGATTAAAAAGCTTATGGGAATTGCAAAAAGAGACGAAGGCAGCAAAGTCAACTCCAACATCAACGTGACCCCAATGGTGGACGTCATGCTGGTGCTGCTGATCATTTTCATGGTGGTGACCCCCATGCTTCAGAAGGGCGCCAGTGTGGACATGGCCAAGGCCGACAACCCGATTGCCATGCAAGATGCCGACAAGGAAGATGCTGTGATCGTGGCGGTACAACGCGATGGCGCGATTTACCTGGGCAACGACCGCATTACCATGGACCAGATCACCAACAAGGTGAAAGACAAGCTGGAGCGCAAGGCCGACAAGAAGGTGTATGTGAGAGCGGACGCTCACGCCAAATACGGTGTAGTTGTGGATGTGGTGGATAATGTCCGCTCCGCCGGCGTAGATCAGCTTGGTCTGCTGACGGAACAGAACAAGTCCACGACCCCGCCTCCTCCGCCGTCGGACGCCACGAAGAAGAAGACAGAGCCGACAACGTAAGGTTAGACCGCGCAGGATAAAACAGTTTAGGCTCTCCTTGCTGGTCGAATTCAGCCGGTGATGGAGCCAATGTGAAGGAGAATTTGTTATGGCAATGGCAGTGGGCGGGGGCAAAGGTGGCCCTTCCGCCGACATCAATGTGACTCCCCTGATTGACGTGTTATTGGTGCTGTTGATCATCTTCATGGTCATCACGCCGCTCACGCCCAAGGGATTGGATGCTCTGGTTCCGCAACCTCCGAAAGATCCGCAGAAGCAACAGGAGCCGAACGATCGCACCATTGTGGTGCAGGTGCTGAAAGGCAACGGCAACCGTCCCGACCTGAAGATCAACCAGGACCCGGCTACGTGGGACAATCTGTCCGATACTCTAAATAACATCTTTAAGACCCGCGCCGAGCGCGTCATGTTTGTCAAAGGCGATAAAGACGTGGATTTTCAGTATGTAGCCCAGGTGATTGATATCGCCCATGGTGTGGGTGTGGATAAAGTTGGTCTGATTACAGCCAAGATTGAAGCTGGCCAATAGTTTTTCTGAGAAAAAGGGAAAACCGGGCAGGCCAGCAGGCCGCGGACTTTTTTATGAATGGAACAGGGGAGATGATGAAGAACGTTATGAAAATATGCTTACGAGCCGTTCTAGTCGGGTTGCTCGCATGCATGGTGCTCTCGGCGACGGGCTGCGACAAGCTCAGGGCGCGCGACCAGTTGAACAAAGGCGTGCAAGCTTACAAGAACGGCCGCTTTGAGGATGCCATTGAGCACTTCAAGAATTCTGTGGCGCTCGATCCTGATCTCGGTGTAGCGCGTCTTTATCTGGCAACCGCCTACTTTGGCCAGTACGTGCCGGGCGTGGATACACCTGAGAACAATCGCAGCGCTGAACAGGCCATCGAGCAATATCAAAAGGTGCTGGAGAGCCAGCCCAACCAAACCAACCGCATCACTGCGCTCAAAGGTATTGCGTCGCTCTACTTCAACATGAAGAAATTCGACCAGGCCAAGGAGTATCAGCGAAAAGTGCTGGAGCAGGACCCCACAGACCCTGAAGCCTACTACTCCATCGGCGTCATTGACTGGACCAAAGCCTATTTCCCACGCCAGGAGGCGCGCCAAAAAATCGGGTTGAAGCCGGAAGAGCCCCTCAAGGATGAGAAAGTCTGCGAAGAACTCCGCGGCAAAAATGCGGAGACGGTCAAAGAGGGCGTGGATATGCTCAGCCAGGCCATGAAACTGCGAAAAGATTACGATGATGCCATGGCTTACCTCAACCTGATGTATCGCGAAAAAGCCGATATCGAATGCGGCGATCCGCTGCAGCGCACCATAGACCTGAAAACGGCCGATGGATACGTGGAACAGGCCATGGAAGTCAAGAAGCGCAAGGCCGAAGAAGAAAGCAAGCGGACCGGCGGCATCGTGATGGATGAGAACAAATAGCAGGCGAAAGAGCAGAATTTTTCCAGAAAGGGCCGGCAACGGCCCTTTCTTTTTTGCTATTGTTCTTTTTTGCCCTTCAGGGCAGCTTTAAAAGTGGCAGGTTTGCCAAGCCGGGAGACGATACGAAAGGGCAGAGAGTAGTAGAATAATTCTTTCCAGTTCTGTTCCTGGTGCCCCTGGAACCGTACCTGTTGTGTTCAAAAAAATCCTCATTGCAAATCGTGGAGAAATTGCAGTACGCCTGATTCGCGCCTGCCGCGAGATGGGTGTGCGCTCGGTCGCGGTTTATTCCGACGTAGACCGGACTGCATTGCACGTCCGTAAAGCTGACGAAGCCTATTACATTGGCCCGGCCGCTGCGACCGAATCTTATCTCTGCATTGATAAGCTGCTGCAGGTGGCCCGGAGTTGTGGAGCGGATGCCATCCATCCCGGCTACGGATTTCTCTCTGAAAATCCCCGCTTTGCCCGTGCGTGTACAGAAGCCGGCATCAAGTTTATTGGGCCCAAAGCGGAGGCCATGGAGATCATGGGTTCCAAGACCAGCGGGCGCCGGGCCATGCAGTCTGCCGGTATCCCGCTGGTTCCTGGTTCAACCACGCCCCTGTCGCGGGCAGAGGCCCTGCAGGTTGCCGAAGAGGTGGGTTATCCCGTCATGTTGAAGGCGGCAGCCGGCGGCGGAGGAAAGGGCATGCGCCTGGTGCGGGCCGCCAAAGAGCTGGAATCTGCCTTCGATGCCGCATCGAGCGAAGCTCTGCGCGCCTTTGGCAGCGCGGAAGTCTATATCGAAAAATGGATTGAAAATCCGCGCCACATTGAAATTCAAATTCTTGCTGACGAGCACGGCCATTGTGTTTACCTGGGAGAGAGAGAATGCTCTCTGCAGCGACGGCACCAGAAAGTTGTGGAAGAAGCCCCCTCCGCCGTGGTGGACCCCGAGTTGCGGCGCCGCATGGGCGAAGCGGCCCTGGGAGTGGCACAGGCGGCGGGCTATACCAATGCGGGCACAGTTGAGTTCCTGGTGGATGCGGAAAAGAAATTTTACTTTCTGGAGATGAATACGCGTTTGCAGGTAGAGCATCCCGTGACGGAGCTGGTGACCGGGCTTGACCTGGTGCAGCTTCAGATCAACATTGCCGCCGGCAAGCCCCTGCCTTTCGCCCAGGAGGATGTTCATCTGCGCGGACACGCCATTGAGTGCCGTCTCTACGCGGAAGATCCCGAGAATAATTTCTTTCCCTCTCCGGGAAAGATAACCCGGCTGATGACACCGGCGGGGCCCGGCGTGCGCGAAGACAGCGGGGTCTATGAGGGCTGGCAGGTCCCGCTGGAATACGACCCGATGCTTTCCAAGCTTATCGTCTGGGCGCGCACCCGCAAGCAGGCCATCGCCCGCATGGAGCGGGCCCTGGACGAATACTTTATAGGCGGCATTAAAACCAATCTCCCGCTCTTTCGTAAAATTTTGCGAGACCCCGGTTTTCGCAAAGCGGAAATTCATACCGGGTATCTTGACCAGATTCTTGCCCAATCGAATACAGCTACCCAGGGAAAAGAAGAGAAGGACGAAAACGACGAAACCAACCGGCGTGAGATTGCAGCGGTTGCAGCCGCGCTCTTTGCCGCCACGGGTAAGGGTGGGAGTCTGAATGGGACTGCCGCTGCCAAAGTACAAACACCACCGGCATGGAAGATGGTGGCACGCCGCGAGGGCATGCGCAATTAAATCGTGATCTATCAAATCAAAATCGAGGAGCGCACTTACCAGGTGCAATTAACACCCGGTAACAGTGATGGTGGCTGGCGTTGCAGCTTGCGTGAAAACAGTGAGGCCGAAGCACGGGAGTTTCAGCTCGATGCCAGAGAGACACAACCGGGGGTGCTCTCGCTTTTACTGGATGGCCGGTCGTATGAAATTAAACGTGAAATGACCCCGGCGGGAGTTATTGTCTCCGTAGAAAACCACCGCTATGCCGCTGAAGTAGGCGATCCGCGCTCATTGCGAACGCGCCGCGTTGCCGGCGACGGTGACAGCGGCCCGCAAAGAATAACCGCACCCATGCCCGGCAAGATTGTCCGCATCCAGGTTGCAGAAAAGGCCCAGGTTGAGCAGGGCCAGGGGATCCTGGTGATTGAGGCCATGAAGATGCAAAACGAATTGAAGTCTCCCAAGAAAGGCGTGGTGCGGAAGATTTTGGTTAAAGAAGGCATGACCGCCAACGCTGGTGAAGTGCTGGCAATTGTGGAATAGTTTCGAGTTTCAGGTTTCGAGTTTCAAGTGCAAAATTGTGAAACTCGAAACTATTTCTGTCCGTTGTTTTTCAGAATCTCATCGGCCAAGTAGTTTTCGACCCTGGCCTGGTTCAGGACGACTTCCTGGTAGGCTGCTCGCAGGAGCTGCTCCCGGGTCTGGCGTATTTGTTCGCGAATGTACTGTTGCACCCGGGGATCGTTCAAATCGCGCTGCCCAGCGGGCTCTTTGGAGATCAATTTCACAATCTGGTAGCCGGCGACCCGGTGGGCAGAATCGGTGAGCGGAACAATGCCGCTGATCTGGCCGGCGGCAAGTTTGCCCACGGCATCACGCGTAGCTGGATCGGTGCTGGTTTTCAGGGCAGATTCCTGGACAAATCCCAAGTCGCCGCCGTTTGCGCTGGTTTCCGAATCCTCGGAGTAATTCGAGGCAAGAGCGGCGAAATCCTCGCCGTTCTGCAGCCGGTTCAGGATTTGCTGGATCTTGGCTTTCGCCTGGGTATCGTTCTGCGCCTTGTCGTTCTTTAAGTTGTGCAACTGTGGATTGGGTGCGGAGGAGACAAAAATGTGGGCCAGGTGATAGACCGGCTCAATCCAGTTGAATTGGGTCTTATGCTGGTTATAGTAGTTGGCAATATCGGCGTCGGTGACGTTGATTTTGGAGTTGATCTCTTTGTTATAGACTTTCTCGATGGTTAACTGGCGGCGTATCCCTCGCTTCAACTCATCCAGGGTCAGGCCCTGGTCCTTGAGCCAGCGCTGAAATCCTTCTTCGGTATTGGGGGCCTTGAATTCATTGATCTTGCTGTCTACTTCTTCATCGGAGGCCAGCAGCCCAAGCTTTTCCGCCCGCTGCAGCACGATCTCTTCGGCAATCATGGACTTCACGATGTTCAATCGCAAGCTGTCGGCTTGAGCGCCTTCGGGAGGTTGCGCTGCTCCGGCGAGTTGCTGCTTGTAGTATCTATCCAAGTCTGACCGCAATAGCTTCTTGCCATTCACGCTGGCCACTACGTCACTCCCGTGGGAGGAGGAGGAGCAGCCCGACATATGGAAGAAGAACACGGCGGTGACGAGCGCAGCAACCAGCACCAGGAGCGCTAGAAATGAAACACGTTTTTTCAACCCATCCTCCTCGTGCGACGGTCCATGTTGCGTCTCCAATAGCTGTTCTGAATAAACAGACGGAATAGAATCACGGAATCACGTTACCTTGAATATCTGTTATTTTTTAGGGTCGGCGTCGGATGGAGATTTCGGATCATCCTTTTTGCCCGTATCCTGTTTCCCACTGGTTACGCCCACCCCGGCAGCCGGCACTGCCTTGGACCCAATTTCAGACTTGGCCTTGATCTCCGCTGCCGGCAGGGGGACGCCCGCTTTCTCCAAGGCGGCGTTCAGAATGCCGCGCAGATCGTCGGCGGGCACCGCACCATCAAGTTTGGTGCCGTTGACGAACAACGTCGGGGTTGCTTCCACCCCGAGGGTTTCTTCACCGTACTTGAGTGAATCGCGCACTGCGGTTTCATCCTGGGCCTTGACGCAAGCCTCCAGACGCGGCAGATCCAGGTTGTGCTTCTGGCCGTAGTCCTGGGTGGAGTGGTCGAGCGCGGCGAACTGGTCTGGCAACGGCTTTTTGTCCCCGCTGATCAGGCCCTGGTTCGCGTGTACGTAGTCGGAAAAAGCCCAGTAAGCGTCGCTACTCTGGGCGCCCAGGCAATTGGCGTCCACCGCCGCATGGATGGCCCAGGGATGAATTTCGAAAAGCGGGAAATCCTTGTACACAATCAGGATTTTGTCTTTGTATTCCGGCAGAACGTCGTTGAAGAGCGTTTGATACCCCTTGGCACAGTATGGGCACTCGAAATCGTCGTACACGATGACCTTGACCTTCGCATCCGCAGTGCCGCGTAAAGGGCGGCTATTTACAGCGAAAGGGTCTTTGCTCAAATCAATTTTATGAAGCTGGGCCAGGGTCATGCCGTCTTTGGACAGCAGAAAATCATTGGGACTTCTATGTCCATTCCCCACCAGCGTGACTGTGATCTGATCATAGCCGGAGAAGTCGCTGGGCTTGCGTGCGGTGATTTCCAACGTGACCGTGGCTGGAATTCTGAAGCGCGCCCGCAGGTTTTCTTCAATGCGTTGCTGCAGCGCTGGATCGTTAAGCAAAGAAACAGGGGGGGCAGAAGAAGCCGGCGCCGGAGTAGTCGGAGCCGGACTCTGGGCTTCGAGCGAAAGAGCAGCGAAGCACATGGCAATCATTAGATATTTCAAAATTGAATACAAGGGATTCACCTGGTTTGAAGTGTATTTAAATTATCTCACGGAAGGCCGATACCTCGGGTCTTGTAGGCTGGCAATCTATGGGCGCTTCATGGACCCGCAAATTGTTCCTAATCAGCGTAACACAAAGCTATGGGCTACCCGTCGAGCCGTGATATATGTCTCGAAACTTGCCGTCCAGATCAGTTATGAAACAGCCCTAATACACCCTCTCCTGGCGTCTCATGTTCCCGAAACTTCCGATATTGGCAATGGTAAATACAAAGCGGTATTGGTTTTCATTGCGCAGCGGACCGAGCGCCAGGCGGCGGTACTCCATGGTGATGCCGCAGCAATCCCAGTTGTAGGTGGCCTCTACCGACATGCTTTGGAAAAAACTTTGCTGCGCGTCGAACCCTGCCGATGCCGCCGCAGTAAGGCCGGTTTTTCTCGGGTTGCCATATCCACCTGACAGGCGGTACTGGTTGAAACGGAAGGGTGCTATCAAGGATTTGGCGACCAGCAACTGCCCCGGGCTCTGCAGCAGGTCATGTCCGGCGCCCATGAAGAAATTGCCGAAGTAGTAATAAAAAGATGTGTAGCTGGAACTGATGTGGCCTTTCTTCGTGTCATAAGCCAGTTGCCAGTCTATGGTGCTGGATGCATTTGGAAAGATGCGCACCCGGGAAATCACTGGAGAAAGATTGCGAGGATCGGTGAGAAAGGCAATGCCGGTAAAATCAACCGTAGAGCTGAGCACATTGCGTGTGCCGGGCACCAACGCACCGCCAAACGACCGGTTGAAATAGTATTTTTGTCCAACCTCCCAATTGGCGATTTCGCGCGCATTTTCGTTGGAGCAATTCTTCAAGGGCTCGTCTTTCAGAGATTTGCCCTTCTCCTCAGTAACTGCAGTGGGTTTTTCATCGCTGCAATGGGGATGCAGGCGCTTGCCGTAAAGGCGGTTGATCACTCCCACTTCGGCTTCGCTGGTATTGCTCACGATGTCGCGCTCGTCAAAGCGGAGGATCTGCGAAAAATTATCCACTCCCGTGACATAGCGATAGATGACACGGGGCTCGATGGTGTGTTTCAGCCGGTGCCCCAAGACTGGAGTTTCGTAAATACGCCCCAAGGCCGGAGGACGAATTTCGAGCGAGCCTTCAAAGTCGTGACGGTTGATTACATCCTGAGAGGGAACGGCGACTCCGCCGACCACATGTTGTTGCTCGGTGTAATAAGTGTCGCGGATGGCAATTTCGGGGCGGAAGGTCCAGCCTTTCCCCACCAGAGAATATGACAAGCGGG
>DATHMF010000036.1 GCA_035487355.1 Terriglobales bacterium
ATTGGAGTTTGCCGCCACAAAAGCGTATCCGCTCTTGGGGGTAGCAGGGACTGCGTTCCCAAGTGCATAGTCAATCAAGCATGCATTTGTGCTGGGCGGGATTGTGCCGGTTGGGCAACCTGCCGCCGGGGACGCCAAGGAACTTAGATCCGGCGAGTAGGAACCGAACGAGGTCTGATACTGAATATCAGCCGTAGCGATGGTACGTGTGGCCGCCGCCGCTGCAGATTCGTTGGCCGAAATCCTGGCGCGAATCAAGTTAGGGATTGCGATAGCTGCGATGATCAGAATGATCGCTACCACAATCAACAATTCAATCAACGAAAAACCTTTTTGTTTGTGCATCCGAGTCCCTCTCTTTTATTCTTAGTTCGTGCTCTCCTAAGCTTGCTAATTACCGTCATCCCATCTCAGTTATTCGTGTCTTTAGAGGATGTACGTTTGTCCTACTTTGCCGATCATCGATCCAACACGGGCACTGGCCGATACGCCTGCTGCGTAACTTTTTAAATTTGGCGTCCTGTTAAGAGTTATGCCCCGAACTTGTAAAGATTTGTAAAGCTCTGGGCAGGATGAGGGGGAGTCATCCTTAAAAACTTTAGTTCGGTAAGGAACAATAAAGACGTTCCTAAGAACCTACACTTTCGTATAGCTGAGATGTGATTGATTTGTCAATTGTCTCTAAGGACATGTACCTGGCTGGGGCATGCTGTAACTTGCACCCGTTACATGGATCTTTATGTGATCTTTATGTCCGCTCAGGCCTGGTATTGGAATTCACCGCCCACGATAGTTGCAACCACTTTGCCAGTGAGCTGCCATCCGTCGAAAGGTGTGTTCTTCGATTTGGAAAGCGATTTTGCGGCTTCGAATGTCCACCGCTTTTTAGGATCAAAAATCGTTAAATCTGCGTAGGAGCCTTTAGCAAGTGTGCCGCGACCGGCGAGGCCGATCAGCTTCGCAGGGTTGGTGGAGAGCAATTCGACAATTCTAGTCAGCGGAATTTTATGTTCAAGATGCAGCTTGGTGATCACCAGCCCTAAAGCCGTTTCCAACCCAGTGATGCCGAATGGGGCGCGGTCGAACTCCACGTTTTTCTCGTGGGCGGCGTGGGGAGCGTGATCGGTGGCGATGCAATCGATGCCGCCGTCAGTCAGCGCCGCCAGCATAGCTTCGCGGTCAGCTTGAGAGCGCAGCGGCGGATTCATCTTTGTATTGGTGTTGTAGTCGCCCACGTCTTCATCGGTGAGAACGAAGTGGTGAGGCGTGATCTCGCAGGTCACGCGCACGTGCTCACGCTTTCCCCGGCGCACAGCTTTGAGCGCCGCCAGGGTGGAGATATGGGCAACGTGCAAGTGCGCTTTGGTTTGCTCCGCCAGGCGAATATCGCGTTCAACAACTCCGGCTTCGGCTTCCGCTGGCATGCCCCGCAAGCCGAGCCGCACGGCAGTCGCTCCGGCGTTCATCACACATCCCTTAGTCTGGCGTGTATCTTCGGCGTGCTGGATGACCGGTATGCCCAGCGCTGCCGCCGTCCGTAGCGCCTCACGCATGATTGCGTCGTCGAGAATGGGCTTACCGTCGTCGGTCACTGCCACTGCACCCGCGCGCCTCAACGCTTTGAAGTCGGTAAGCTGCTGGCCCCGGCTGCCCACTGTAGCCGCCGCAATGGGGAAGACATTTACGACCGCGCCGCGCTCGGGCGCCTGCATCCATTGCGTGATCTCGGCCGAGTCGTTGACCGGCGAGGTATTGGGCATGGGGCAGATCGAGGTGAACCCCCCGGCTGCGGCGGCTGTCGTGCCGCAGGCGATGGTCTCTTTGTGCGATTGGCCGGGCTCGCGTAGATGCACGTGCAAGTCTATGAATCCGGGAGTGACAATCAACCCGCGCGCGTCGAAGGTCTTATCCGCCCCGCCCCGGATTTTTCCTGCCGGCGCAATTTCGGCCACCTTATCGTCGCGCAGCAGGAGGTCGTGCACGGCATCAAGTTTTTGTGCCGGGTCAACAACCCGGCCGCCGCGGATAAGAAGCGATTTGCTGTGCATTTTCAATTACGTGTTACCCCTCCGGGGTTTGCTACCGGCCCAATGCTTTTGCCAGAATTGCCATGCGCACCGGGATGCCGTTGGCCACCTGCTCCAGGATGACCGACTGCGGCCCATCCGACACCTCGCTGGTCAACTCCATGCCCAAAATTGCTGGCCCGGGATGCATCACCAGCGCCTCCCGCTTGGCCAGGCGCAATCGTTCACTATTCAGTTGGTAGCGCGCGACATAGTCTTGAGCATCGAGCTGCAAACCGGCGAGCCGTTCTTTCTGTACACGCAGCATCATGATCACGTCGGCATGGCGTATGGCCTGCTCGATATGGCGGATCACAGTCACCCCAGCCGCCAGGGTGGCGCAAATATCCGGCGCCAATTGGGGCGGACCGCAGAGCGTGACCTGCGCTCCCAGGCGGCCGAGCAGATGGATATTGGAACGGGCAACGCGGCTGTGCAAGATGTCGCCGATCATGGCCACATGCAATCCGCGCAATCGTTTTTTATGCCGCAAAATGGTGAACGCATCCAGCAAGGCCTGCGAGGGGTGCTCGTGCATCCCGTCGCCGGCATTGATCACGGGGATATCCAAATGCCGCGCTGCCAGGTTGGGCGCGCCCGAAGAGGGATGGCGGATCACAATCGCATCAACCCCGGCAGCACGCAGGGTGCGGACCGTATCCACCAGCGACTCGCCTTTTTCAATACTGGATTCGGCCGCCGTCACTACAGTCGTTGTAGCGCCAAGCTTTTTCGCGGCCAGCTCAAATGAAACCCGTGTACGCGTGCTGGGCTCGTAGAAAAGCAGGGCAACGGTCTTGCCGCGCAAGAGAGAACTTGATTTTGCAGACCGCATGCGCTGCGCCAGCTTGAGCAACGCCAGGATGCGTTCCGTGGGCAGATGTTCAATATCCAGAAGTGAGTGGTTGGAGCTGACCCGTCGAATAAGAGGGGAGGCAGTCATTCCTAAGTATTAGGCTCCAATCGCTCCATGAGCAGAACTTTTTCGTTCTTATCGGTCTCCTGGAGCTTCACTTCAATGACCTCGTTGGTCGCGGTTTGCACCATGCGTCCGATGAAAGAGGCTTCGATGGGCAGCTCGCGATGTCCGCGGTCAATCAGCACGCAAAGCTGTACGCGCTGCGGCCGCCCGCGGTCGAACAGCGCATCCAGGGCGGCACGGATGGTGCGGCCGGTGTAGAGCACGTCATCCACCAGAATGATGTCTTTGCCGTTGACGTCAAATCCAATGTCGCCCTGTTGTACCACCGGGCGCGGGGCCACGGTAGAAAGGTCGTCGCGATAGAAGCTGATATCCAGCGCGCCCACGAGCAGGTCGGATTTCTCGATCTGCCGGATATGTTTTGCCAGGCGCTCCGCCAGAGGAACACCTCGTCGGCGGATGCCCACCAGCGCCAGGTTTCGTCCGCCATTGTTCTTTTCCATGATCTCGTGCGCCAGACGGACCAGGGTACGTTCAATTTCAGAGGCGGACATAAGCTGCAGTTTTTCCCGCAGCCGGGGTTCGGTACCTTGAGATTTCATGCCGCGCAAATCATAAACGAATTTGCCGTAGAAACAAAAATTTCACGGGGTCCTAACGGCGGCGGTTGGCAAGGTTGGCTCCGATAGCCCCGCCAATGGCGCTCAGAGCCAGGGTCAAAATGAGCAAAAATACGAAGCTTGTAATAACGATCACTATCAATCCGCTCGGGGAGAGCAGATATTGTACGACTTGTTGCGCTTGGGGGGTAGGATTGCTGCGCATCGCGGCGTCCAACTGCGCATGCAATTGCTGGGTGAGTGCCGGATCAGGATGGTGGGCCACATCCCATAAGGTATAGGGAAGCGCCGGTAGGCTGAACATCAAAAATCCAAAAAATCCGGTCAATAACCCGATGCCCGCACCCACTCCGGGAGAAATTCTCCGCTCAGGCACTTTGCGGCCATAGAGCTCGACCGCGAGCAACCCTGCCAATGGAACCAACAAAAGGACCGGGGTGAACCAAGATGATAACGCGAGCAAAACAGCAAGCATCAGCCCGGCGAGCGCGGCTTGTCTGCGGGCCACGTGCCGGTTAACGCTGATTCGTAGAGGGCCGTTGCCGGGAAGCTGTGCAGAAATTGAATCCGAAGCAGAATCCTTTGCCGTAGGATCATTTGTCGCCTGCTCTGCGCTGCCTCCTGGGCTCACACGGATCTGTGGAGCGCCGCACTGCCGGCAAAACGGCGAACCTTCGCCGACTTCAGTGCCGCATTGGTGACAGGGATGGCCCACGTGCTCCAAGGTACAGGACTTCTATCTTCGAGTCCAGATGGTGTGCAGTTACCGCAAGCTGTTTTACGACTTACAGGCACGGCCAAGCCGTGCCCTTTCAAAACACTACACTGATTTTTAGAAAATCTTGAAATGAATGGTCAGATACTTCTTGGGATTCTCTCTGATTGCCTGTACCAGGCTGCGCGTTTCCACCAGCATCTTGTCGGAATTGTTGTAGAGCGATGGATCCACGAACAATTTGCCCATGCTTCCTTTGCCCTCATTCATGTTGGTGGTAAGGGTCTCAAGGTTGGTCACCGTCTTATCCAGCTTGCGGGCAAATTCCTCGTCTTTGGCAATCTTGCCCAGGGCGCCCTTACCCTGATTGACCTCATCCATGAGCGCATTGGCTTTGGCAACCGTCTTGTTGGCGTTGTCATAAAGAGTTGGGTCTTTCAGGAATTTGCCGATTGTGCCCTGGCCCTGGTTCATTTCATCAATGATCTTGTTCAATTTATCCACTGAGGCGTTGGCTTTGTTATAGAGTTCGTCATCCATAATCAGCTTGCCGACGCTGCCTTTTCCGGCGTGGATTTCATTCACCATCTGCTGCACTTCACTGAGTATGGCATTCAGGCGGTTAAACATGCTGGGGTCGTTAATGAGCTTTCCAACCGTGCCTTGCCCCTGCTCGATGGCAGCGACGATACGATCAAGCCGGCGTACAAGAACGTCCACGTTTTGCAGCGAGGTCTGGCTGGCACGAACCACGTCCTTAATATCAGGCTGATTGCTGGAGGGCAATATATCGCCCTCTTCCGCCGGCCCTTGCTTTGCCTCTGAGCTGTTGATATCCACGTAGGTCTCGCCCAGCACGCCGGCCGTGCTCAGTTGGGCCGTGGAATCCTTACGCAGAAAATCATGGTAGCGGGTGTTGACCTTCAGCGTGACTTCCACCGGCGTCAGCGGCTTGCTGGGATTCACAATGATACGGACCACGTTGCCAATATCTACGCCTTGCAGCCGTACGGGTGCGCCGACCCGGAGGCCTTCCGCATTGTCAAAGTAGCTCCTCAGGTGAATCTGACGCGTGAAGATGCTGCTGGTGGAAGACATCAAGAAAATCAATACAATCAACGTGATCGTGGCCACAATTACGGTAATCCCCACCCGCAAACGGGACCATTGCAGTTGTGCTTGACTAGGCATATTCCTTGTTCGCTATTCCAAAGCTGAGGATTCCAAACTTCGGAATAAACCACCTTTTCTTTGAAATTCAGGGAATTGGCGAATCATAACATATTGCACGATTTCTACCGATGAAGTGCCCATTCAATGGGCCAACAATCCAGTCTGGAATGTTCTTACCATCATCATGGCCGCCAAATACGCGGCTGCGCCACAAGCCAGAGTCACCGCCAAGCCGAAGTGCACGGCAATCACCATGGCCAGCACCGATCCCAAAACAGAAGCGGCTGCGTTCATGGCCCATGCCCACTCGATGGCCCCGGCTTCCGTATTTTCCAAAGCCCGCAATCCGGTGGGGAAGGGCATGCCCATCAGAAATCCCACAGGAGCGAGCAAGACTGTGCTAACCAGCAGCTTCAAGGGAAGCGACCAGCCTACCAACGCCACCAGGATTTTGGGTAGCATAAAAATATATGCCGCCAGAGCAATCACGATGAGCAGCAGCGGGAAGCGGACCCTGCGCCAGTCAGCGATCCAACGCCGGGCCGCCAGGCTGCCGGCGCCGCTGGTCAGCATCATCAGGAAAACAACCACGGTGAGCGCATATGTAGGATGGCCGAGAAACAGAACAAAGCGCTGAATCATGGTGATTTCTACAATGATGTAACCCAGTCCTACGGCGATAAAGTAAAGCAGCGGCCTCACTCCTGCCACACGTGCGCTGGTATGGAAGGCGAGGGGCAGAACCAGGAATGCCAGCACAGCCAGCACCGATATGCCCAGCAGCATGAAAAGAACGGCCACCCCCAGATTGACCTTCCAATCAATGCCCGTCCGGATAGGATGAAGAACTCCCTGGAAGAGCCTGCCCGTCTTGAAGGTAAAGAAGAAAAACGGAGCATTATCGTAGACCGGCTTTATGTTGTAGGCATACGCTGCAAAGAAAGAATCGTGCGGATTTGCTTGCAAGGCCGCAGAGCCAGCTTCCGCGCCCGGGTCGGCATCAATAAGATCATCAAATGGCCGACGTGCTTCGCTGGCGGCATAGGAAGTTTTGCCGAGCGCCTCTTCGCCCGAGTAGCAGGATGTAGGCGCCGGATTCTGGCGGCAAACATCTTTGTCTGATACCAACGCAAAAAGATGAGCCGCATGCACCAGATGAAGGTTTTCAGTTTCATTGATATGCGCCAGCACGGTCTGCACCTCTTCTGGCGTAAACGGCGTCTTCTTGGCCAGTACAGTTACCGGCCGTCCGTCGGTGTTTAGTTCTCCATCTGCCACTACGATGAAGTGGTTTCTAGGGTCCTTGACTCCCATTTGTCTCAGGGCTTCCATCGCCTGCGAGACCACACGCAACGCCTCTCGAGGTTCTTTGAACTCCCAGCGGGTGATGGCAATCATGCCGTTGGGTTTGAGGTGGTCAAAGTACTCCTCAAAGGCTTCTACGGTGTAGAGATTGTTTTCGCTCAGTGCGAATGCGCCGGCAGCGGTCGAGGCCCAGGTATCCACCAGGGTCATCTGCAAGACATCGTATTGGTCCTTGGAGTTGCGGATGAACGAACGCCCGTCGCTTACATACAGATGTACCTCGGGGCGCTCATACAGATGATAGGCAAAATCAGCAAAGCGGCCACGCATGATGTCGTTAGCGATGATGGGATTGATTTCAATGGCGGTCACACTCGGACTGCCGCCCACCAGGGCGCGCAGCACGTCTACGCCGCCGCCGGGGCCGATGATGGCGAAGTCTCCATGGGGCCGCAGGACATTCACGCTCGAAGGCGCCGCTGACATCAGGTCTTTGCGCCAATCGGGGTCTTGCCATAGGGCTGGGTCGGCATGCGTGAGTGCAGTGGAGGCATCGGCGTCAATCACGATGTTCTTGAAGCTGACAAAGTTGTCCACTTCGATGCGCGAGATGGCGTTCCATTTGGAATATTCCGTCCATGACCGGAAACGGCGCACGCCTTTGGCATACACAATGTCTGCCAGCCGTCCATGGGTCGCCAGGTTGACGACAATCAGAAGCAGAACAAAGCCCGCGACGAATAGCGGCTTTTTCCTGCTGGCCGGGGACCACAACGCCCCCGCTCCCGCCATGGCCGCCGCGGAAAATAAGATCACATTGGGGCCGCCAATCCAGCTCAACAGCAGCACTACGGCCAGGCAGGCCAGCGCGCCACCCATCAGGTCGGCGCCGTAAAGCTGCGAGATCCGCGCTCGCTCGCGTGCAAACACCAATGAGAAAAGCAGCCCGGTAAAAAAGAATGGGACCGTAGCAAAAAGATATATGACCGTGAGCCGCAGAAAATTGAGCCCATCCAGATTTAGAAAGACCGGGACCCGTAGCACAACTTCCAGCATGACCAGCATCATGAGTGCGCTGGCTATGCAGATGCGAGGAGCCAGATATTCGGTTTCATATCGCTTGAGCGGCTCTCTGCGGATATAGGCAAAAACGCCCCCTGCGCCCAGCCCCAGCAAAGCGATGGAGATGGCCAGGAAGGCAAAGTGATAGAACAGCACCACGGAAAATAGCCGCGTCAAGGACAGCTCCAACAGCAGAGTTGCAAAACTGACCGTGCTGATGGCGGCGGTGAGTGCAGTTCTAGAGATCTTGGATGTAGAGGTCTCGATGGGCGGAGTTAGCAGTTGTGATTGCGTCATGAATGAATTAAGTAATTTAGTAATCCGGTAATTTTGGTTTATCGGCTAGGTGAAATGCCAAGCTTATAACCAAAGCCATCAATTCTATCAATTCGCCTCGGCGGTTAGCCCAAATTACCCAGTTCTTCAATGACCCAATGACTCGATGACCCGATTTTTCAATTACCCAATTCTTCAATTCTCCAATATGACCATAGCAATCGCCTGCTCCGCCGAATGGGAGATGGAGAGAGAGACATGCTTGGCGCCCAGGCGGGCGGCATGTTGGGCGGCAGCACCGGAAAACACAATCATCGGACGGCTTCCTGGCACGCGCCGAACCTCTATCTGCTGCCAGGTGACTCCCTGGCGCAATCCGGTTCCCAGGGCCTTCATCGCGGCCTCTTTGGCAGCGAAGCGCGCCGCAAGGCGCTCGGCCTTATTACGCTTGGAGCAGCAATATTCGATCTCCAACGGCGTGAAAACCCGCCGCAGAAAGCGCTCGCCAAAGCGTTCCAGGGCCTCGGCCACGCGTCCAACTTCGGTGATATCAACCCCCGTTCCCACAATCATTTCTACTTTGCCTTCCGCACCCTGTTATGTATACTGGGGTGCTGCTTTGAACGAAGTTTTAGTACAAGGAAGTACCGCCTTACAGCGACACCTGCCTGCACTAGCCTTTGCTTCATCCAGCCTAAATCAACAAGAAGGAAATGCAACACAATGGAACAAGGAACAGTAAAGTGGTTCAATGATGCCAAGGGGTATGGTTTTATCAGCCGACAGAATGGCGAGGATGTATTCGTACACTACTCAGCCATTCAGAACGAGGGCTTCCGCAGCCTGAAGGAAGGCCAAGCCGTGCAGTTTAACGTCATCAAGGGACCCAAGGGCTGGCAGGCAGAAAACGTCCAGGCTCTCTAAACGTTTTCAAGGTTTGCAAAACAAAAAAGGCGGCCCCAAGCCGCCTTTACTTTTTGATCGGAGAAAAGCAAAGACTTCGCCGCGGATGAACGCGGATCAACGCTGATTTTCGGAGGATTTGTGGGCCCCCACTTGCTGGCAGGTGTTTTTGGGTCCCAAAACCGCGTCGGACCCGCGTCATTATTGGCGAAAATTGATCTGGGGTGGGAGACTAGCTGCTAGTCCTCAGTACCAGTCTTCAGTCCATAGTCCTCAGTCCTCAGGGTCCGGAATCCCGATGGGCAAATGAATTTTCAAAGAGCTAAATGGGCCACAAAGGCCCCGGCATTCTTGAATGCCGTCTGCTTTCTTTTGCAGTTGTTTTTCATAGACAACCGGCATCTGGCAACTGCTTCTCGATGATGGCATGCAGTTTCTAAGGAAGCAATGTTTTGATATCAGAGTGATATCAAAACGGCGGCCAGACGAGGGGTTATCGGAATCACAGGCTAACGTCTTCCAGGCCCCGGATATTCGTCAACCAGCGATTTGGGAACTCTGACTTTGGTCTTAAAGTTAGATGAAACTGGCACAAAAGTAACCGGAGCAGGCATTTGGTAAAATTGCGGCGTAAAAAGAATCGATGTTGAGCCGTGAACCTCTTTGGAAAGTTGAATCCAATTCGACAGGGTGCTGTTTTGCTGCTCGTCCTTTGCGGGCCAGGGTTCGCCTCCATCGCCTCGGCAGACTCCTTCGACACGCCACTGGAAAACAAAGTTGTGGATTTCGGTCCATCTCCCTACCGTCCGGCAGAGAATGTTCGAATTAAGTTGTCCTGTTCTTTTTATCCGACGTTCATGGTCAAAGAATATGACGAGGGAGAAAAGGGCGCAGAGTGGCTGGCGATTGTTCCCATCGAGAAGGGAGCGGCCCCGGAGTGCACCAAGTCTCATGTCCAGGGGGAGCGGGTTATCGAACCAAACGAGTGGAGCGGATATTTCATGGGAGTGAAGGGGAATCTAGTGTTCTTTGATGCTGCGGACGGCTGGGATGGGGGGATGCCATTCGTTATCTACGATGCAAGAACCAGAAAAAAGATTTTTGAGGACTCGTACTTCTACGCGGGCATGTGGAACGAGAAAGTTTTTGAGGATTCAGTCTTCAACAATATGCGGGTCGAGCCCGCTCCAGACGGATGGCCCATTTTGAAATACTTGCGCGTGGTCGGAACCGAGTGCGACATCCATTCAAACAAAAAGTCCTGTTGGGAACCGATCAGAAAGAAGCTTGGGGTGAAAACCACCCAAAAGCCAGTTTGCACCGGCTACGAAGAGATTGAGCGCATTCACAGCTGGGCGTCCTCAGCGCTCGCCTATCCCGTTGAGGTCTCTCTCTTCCCGAAGCCAACTACCAAGACTATCGCCGGCCCGGTCAAGTGCTGGCCAGTCGACTAGGGCTATCTTGCAAGCCTAGGTTCAGCGCGGTCCTGAGTTCGGCAACGGAAAGTCGATATTGTTGCGCGTCTCGGCTTTGCCAAGTTCTATAACGGTGGCTTTTTCCCTGGTCCGCACACCAGGATAATAAACGCGGGATCGCCACTCGGGAGTTTCTGGCTCAGCCCGCATACCGATGCCGACGAGGTAACGGCCAGGTTCCAACCCTCTTGCCTCGAAGTATCCGTGCTCATCCGCATAGAATGATTGGAAGTGTTCGCCGCCCTCCGACTCTACTTCGACCCACGGGTGGATCTTGAAAGGCTTCCCATCAGCGGACCTGACATGGCCAGAAATACCGCCATCCGTGTGAAGTTCGAACTCAAAAGCGGTGCAGCCCTGCGCGTGAACCGTTGTAGGGCCTTCCTCTGCCCATAACCCTTGTGCGGTATTGGTGCTCAGATCGTAAGAGCCAGAAGGCAGCGGCTCAAATTCGTAGTTTCCATCACTATTCGTTAGAGCAGAGTACTCAAGGCCGTCTGACACTCGCTTCGCGATCACTTTGTGGTTCGGAACCGGGACTGACGTGCTCCATCTTGTGCCATCTTCATTGACATTCTGAACCTCACGGTACAGGTATCCCGAGATGAGCCCTGAATCAGTCATCGCTGCCAGACGTCGAAGCGTGGTGATGGCGGTCTGCGCATCGGCAATCGGTTTGCTGGGGCTGCCATAGTTCAGCAGGAGTTCTTTGGTCTTGTCGTCACGCCACAAATAGAAGAGCCACTGGTCGCCCGGGAGGATCTCCGGAAGACAGTCGCCTTGGTTTGTGGTCACCTTCAGTTGGCTTGCAGCGTCACCCAGAAAAATCTCCTGGGGCATTAACTGAAGGAGCTTCTCGCTAT
>DATHMF010000037.1 GCA_035487355.1 Terriglobales bacterium
AAAACTGGGGGGGGGGGGGGCGTGAGTTTTACGCTACGAAACTCCTACTTGCAATATGCGGTTATTCAGATTTATACTTCGTGTCACTTCTCATGGTTAACGGTCCGCTACGTTAGCCATACGCAACTTTAGAAGGAGGCCACATGCCCGGCAGCCGGGAAAAAATGAACAACAACGGAAATAACGGTGGCAACGGAAACAACGGTAAGGCCCAGCAGCCGCTCAATTTCGCCAACAAGTTGATTGCCTCAATTCCCCACGGCAGAAAAGGGAAGCACAGCTTGATCGTTGCCAAGATCCTGGCTGACCTTGACCGGTTGGACCTGGAGACGGCCATCCTGGTTCCACTGGACGGCCTGAATGGGGAGAAGATGGAAAATGTCCGCTCGGCCTTGAACCGGGCCACCAAGCAGAAAAAGCTCTCCGTGGCCACTTCCACCGACAATAAGTACTTTTACGTTTGGCGTACGGATGCGAAAGGTTCCCAGGTGGCCACTGCTCCCGGCAAATTGGCGTCGCAGATTCACCACCAGCGCTGATGGCCTCCGGCCGTGAAGTTCAACCAACGAGGCGTGCGGGCGTGTGTGTGTCTAGAGCCGGCTGGACAGCAACAAGACAACCAGGAGTATGAGCGCCAGAAAAAGGTGTTGATAGCCCCAATGTCTGCGCAGCCGCCACGATCGCAATACCTGCGGCAACATGAGAAGTGCCGGGATAACCAAAAAGATTGAAAGTTCCGAAAGCACTTCGTCCCTCCTTCCTGCCACTCACTCTGCACGGGCATCCAGTTTAAATTGATTGGTTTGTATTAGCCTCTGAAGGTCATAACTAACAGCCATTCTCCATTTGGCGGGGACTGGGATAAATGCAGACAAGATAACGAACCATGGGGTGATGAACCAAATCAACCACGGCCTCACAAGACGCCAACGCATAACCCACTCCTATTCATGCGCGCTCTGGTTAAGGCGGCCAAACAGATGCGCTTATCAAACAGGCTATCCCACATCCAGGCAGGCTGACTGTTCAGTCCGGGACAATATCTATTCGCCGGTTCTCCGATCATGCGGCCCGATTCCTTGCTGGCTTGCCTGTATCTTCTGAGCCGCTACGCCGCGGGAGCAAGGTACGCAAGTTCATCCGCGCCTTATGCAACTGAGACTTGCTGTTGCCAATCGAGCATCCTAATATTTCCGCAATCTCGTTGTGCTCGTATCCTTCTATCTCGTGGAGCACAAATATGATCCGGTACCCGGGCGGGAGCTCTGCTATGGCCTGCTGGATCGTCATGCGGTCAACCGAACCATGAAGTGCGTTGTCCCTCGTCGCGATATCGATTGGCCCTCTGTCCTCTTCCTGCGGATCCAGGCTTTGTTCTAATGAAATCTGCGCAATGCCTTTCTTGCGGAGGTGCATGAGCACGATGTTCACCGAAAGGCGATGCAGCCAGGTGGAAAATGCTGATTCGCCGCGAAAACTCGCAATCTTGCGATAGAGCTGCATAAATGCGTCTTGCGTGAAATCTTCCGCCTGGGCATAGTTCCCTCCCGTCATACGCAGGCACAAAGAAAAAACCCGCCGTTTATGCCGGGCGTAGAGGGCTTCAAAACAACCCGTGTCTCCCGCCTGCGCTTTTCTGATCATCTCGCCTTCCGTCATCTCAGCGCGGGGCGTGGCTTCTGCATTGAAGCAAGTTGTTTTTCTTTGGCAACCAATTTTCTGTTGAAACGGGCTTTGAAGCGCTTCCTGAAACACCGTGGTTTGTGACAAGAGCTCTCTTTTCGTGGAAACGAATATGCGGACTTCTTCTGAGATGCTCCTGAGTACCTGAATGTTGTGCCATCGATTCGCAACTTTGTTCCCGAACGATTGCCGGGCACATTGGGCGTCGACGACTAGACCGCATGTTTCTGTCTCGCTGCCCGGATATTCATCGGGCGGCGCCCTTCCGAAATAGGTAGGCCCCCCAGCTACTCTGAAAATGTTTTAAGATAGATATATTGCTGACATGCGTATTTTGTAGATGTAGTCGGGTGTGGCGTGTACACGTTGTGCTTTGAATGCTTACCTTGAACTCTCTCGTACGTCTTGAGGTGTTATGAAACGTCTCTTTGTGATTCTCTCTTTCCTTGTCTTGCTGACCGCTTCTCTCTCCGGCCAGGATATGGCCTCTTTCGAAAAGCGGGTCACGGTGAAAAAACTTGCCAACGGGCTCACGGTCGTGATCTGTGAACGTCCTGAGGCCCCGGTGGTCTCTTTCTTTACCCATGTTGACGTGGGTGATGCGCAAGATCCCAAGGGCGAGACCGGCCTGGCGCATATGTTTGAGCACATGGCCTTCAAGGGCACAGACAAGATTGGTTCGACCAACTGGCCCGCCGAGAAACTGGCGCTGCAGAAGGTGGAGCAAGCCTACCAGGCCTATGACGCGGAGCGCACCAAAGAAGTAGGCCGCGATGAGCAGAAGATTGCCGCCACAAAACAAGCCTGGGAAGACGCCCGGGAACAGGCCGAGAAGTACGTATCGGTCAACCAGTATGACGAAATCCTCGAGCGCAACGGCGCTGAGGGCATGAATGCCAACACTAGTGAGGATGAAACCCAGTACTACTATTCCCTGCCCTCCAATCGCGTCGAGCTTTGGGCTTATATGGAATCAGAGCGTTTTCTGCATCCCGTGTTCCGGGAGTTTTACAAGGAGCGCGACGTGGTGCATGAGGAGCGCCGCATGCGCGTCGACAGCAGTCCGCAAGGACGGCTGATAGAGCAGTTCCAGGCGGCAGCATTTGTAGTGCATCCTTATCACAATGAGGGAATCGGAGACGCATCGGAGATCGAAAGTTTTTCCGCCACCGATGCCCGCAAGTTTTTTGAGAAATACTACGTGCCGGCCAACATGGTAGTGGCCATTGTTGGCGACGTGAAGGCGGCGCAGGTCATGCCGATCGTCGAAAAATATTTTGGCCGGCTGCCGGCCAGGCCCAAGCCTGAGCCGCTGAAGGTGGTGGAACCGCCACAGCGCTCCGAACGTTCGGTCAGGATATTTGACACGGCGCAACCGATTTACCTCGAAGGCTATCACAAGCCTGACTTTCGCGATCCTGATGACGCCGTATATGACGTGTTGAGCGATCTGTTCTCCAATGGCCGCACCTCGCGGCTTTACCGCGCTCTGGTGCGCGATAAAAAAATCGCGGCGGTGGCGGAAGGATTCGGCGGATTTCCAGGAAATAAATATCCCAACCTGTTCGCCTTCTACGCCATTCCCACCCGGGGACATACTCCCCAGGAATTGCAGGCGGCCATCCACGAAGAGATTGACCGGCTGATCAACCAGGACGTGACCGACGAAGAGCTGCAAATGGTGAAGATACGCGCCAAGGCCGACCTGATCCGTGGGCTGGCCAATAACGAAGGGCTGGCGCAGCAGCTCGGCATCACACAGGCCTATTACGGCGACTGGCGCGAGCTGTTTCGCCAGGTTGACCGCATTGAAAAGGTGACCAAGGCCGATATCCGGCGAGTGGCAGCCACGACCTTCACGCGCGACAACCGCACCACCGCCTTTCTGGAGAACAACGCCGTAGCGTCTAACTCCGCATCATCGAATTCCAAAGCAGGAGCCAAGCAATGAACCTTCAGAATCGAGCGCTGCGTACGCTGCTCAGTGCAGCCCTTTTGCTGTCCCTGGCCGGAGTGGCCCAGTCTCAGGAAAACGATCAGGGAAGCGCCCAGGAAAAGAGCTCCGGGCCCTCCGCTGCCCCGGAAAAGAAAACATCGGCTGGGCTCACGCGAAAAAAGGGCGAGGCTGCGGCCGCGCCGGCCGGCTCCAAGCCCTGGGAGAAGATTGCAGTTCCGCCGCTGCACGCATTCCATCCGCAGCATCCCAAGCGCATCGAGTTTTCCAACGGTCTGGTGGTTTTCCTGCAGGAAGACCACGAATTGCCTTTGATCGATGGAACCATTCGCATTCGCGGCGGTTCGCGTGACGAACCCGCGAACAAAGCCGGATTGGCGGCCGTATTTGGGCATACCTGGCGCCTGGGCGGCACCACCAGCAAGAGCGGTGATGAGCTAGATGACTTTTTGGAAGCGCGTGCGGCTAAGGTGGAAACCACGAGCACCGTGGATTCCTCAATTCTCTCCTGGTCGTGCCTGAAAGAAAACTTTGACGACGTGCTGAACATCGCGGCCGACGTGCTCGAGCATCCCGAGTTCAGGCAAGACAAGATTGACCTGACCAAAAAACAGATTGATACGGCTATTTCGCGCCGCAACGATGATCCTGAATCTATCGCCGGGCGCGAAGCCAACAAACTTGCTTATGGCGCTCAAAGTCCATACGCCATCACTCCGGAGTATTACACCGTCGCCGCCGTCACCCGCGCCGACCTGTTGGATTGGCACAAGCAATATGTTCATCCCAACAACATGATCCTGGGGATTGTGGGAGATTTCGACTCCGCTGTCATGGAGGCCAAACTGCGCGAGGTTTTTGGCGGGCTGCCGCGCGGACCCGCGGCCGAGCGCGACCCCAAAGTCGCCATTGATCCCGCCCCGCCGGGAATTTATTTCGTCGAAAAAGATGACGTCAACCAAAGCACCATTGAGATGGTGCACCTGGGAATTCGGCGAGACAATCCCGATTATTACGCGATTTCGGTCATGAATGAGATTCTTGGCGGCGGATTCTCCGGCCGGCTGCTTTCGAACTGCCGTACCAAGCGCGGACTCGCCTATGGCGTCGGAGGCGGCGTCGGGGCCTTTTATGGCCACGTTGGGACCTTCAGGCTTTCCATGGGCACCAAGAGCAGCACCACGGCCGCGGGCATTACCTGCCTTTACGACCAGTTAGATGACCTGGAAAAGCAGCCGGTAACCGAAGTTGAACTCAAGCGCGGCAAAGACACCATCTTGAACTCATTCATCTTCCAATTTGACGATAAAGACAAAGTCCTGCAAGAGCAGATGGTCTACGAATACTTTGGCTATCCTCCCGACTTTCTGGAACGCTTCCCCGAAAACATTAAGAAAGTCACGGTTGATGATGTGGAACGGGTGGCGCGCAAATACATCCACAAAGACCAGTTGAAGGTGCTGGTGGTAGGCAATTCCAAGGATTTTGACCGCGATCTTTCCACTTTTGGGAAGGTCAATAAGATTGACATCGCCATTCCTGAAGAGGCTCCCTCCGGCGCGCCGGCTGCCGCTAAATCCATAGGCTCAAACCCGGAGGGCAAGGCCCTGATTGCCAAGGTCGCGGCCTCCCTCGGCGACAAGAAAAAACTGCGCGCCGTGAAATCCATACGGCAAACCCTCACCAGCGTCCGTAAGACTCCGCAGGGCGAAATTCCACTCGACCTGGACCAGACCATCATCTATCCCGACCAGGTGTATGTGAAGGCAAAGACCCCCATGGGCGAGATGGTGACCTTAATCACACCGCAAAATGCCTCTATGAGTATGGGAGGGCAGCACCGGGATATGTCCTCGGCCATGCGTGATGAGAACCTGAAGGTGGTCAGGCGCGATCTGGTCTACATCGCGCAACACGCCGGGGACGCGAAATTTACCTTTAACGCCTCCGGCGACGACACCGTTCAGGGAGTACCGGCGAAAGCTCTGGCCATCAATGCCGACGGAGTTGAAGTAAAGTGGTATGTCGACCCCGATACCGGCCATCTGTTGCGCGCTGCCTTTCACACCCTAAGCATGCAGGGTCCGGTGGACCGCGTGGTCGATTACTCCGATTGGCGCGACACCGGCGGCCTCTCGCTCCCTTATAAACGAACCGTCACGGAAAACGGTGAGACTTCGAGCGAAGATACCATCAAGTCGATCGAACTGAACCCCGCGGTTGATCCCAAGCTGTTTACGCCGTGAGAAATTGGGGAATTGTAGAAGTGCGTAATCGGGTAATTGATTAACCTGATTATTTACCTTAGTACCTCCCATTTCGGGACAAACTAGTCACGACTGCATATTCCTTTTTAACTCCTGCCGTATCTCGTTCTTTGCGGGACATGAGAGGCGAATAGCCCCGAAGGGGTGACGTATTATAGCCCAGCAGTTCACTGCTGGGTCAGCCAGGCAAATCCGCCAAGTCCTGTAAGGACGACGCTCATAATCCGGGAACTTTAGATTATTTCTCAACGTATGAGTTGACTGAGGGCAAGCTTGCCTCACACAGGAGGTATGCCGTGCAGCGAATTTTTCTGGCCGTATCCGTTTTCCTGGTTCTGGCTTTGCCCGCGGTCGCGGATGAATGGAAGAAGGACTATGCCATTTCCGCCAAACCAGACGTGCACCTCAGCACCGGGGATGGTTCAGTAGAATTCATCACCTGGGAGCGCAAACAGGTGAGTGTTTCGGTCTTGACCGAAGGCTGGCAAATTAACTCTGATGGCGTGAGGATTGAAGAGCGCCAGGTGGGAGACCGCGTTGACGTGGAAATCCATACCCCACACAACGGCTGGTTTTGCCTGTTTTGCAACCGCTCCATTCACGTAAACATAACCCTCCCGCAGGATGGCAATCTCGATCTTCACACCGGCGATGGTTCCATCAAAGGTTCGCGGCTCCACGGTGCTATGTACCTGAACACCGGCGATGGCTCGATTCACATCGAAGATGCTGACGGCCAGCTTTCGGCGCGCTCCGGCGATGGCGGCATTCACGTGGACGGGCGATTTGACGCTTTGAGAATCGAAACCGGCGACGGCAGCATCCACGCCGATATCAATCGCGGATCGAAGATGGCAGGCTCCTGGTATATGCATTCCGGCGATGGCAGCATTGATCTCCGGTTGCCCCAGGATTTTTCGGCGAACCTGGATGCCCGCACCGGCGACGGCAGCATTCAATCTGACCTGGCTTCATTAAGCGATGCGGATACGCACCGCAACAGCCTGCGTGGAAAATTGAACGGCGGCGGACCTCTGCTTGAGCTGCGCAGCGGCGATGGGTCCATTCATCTCGGGAAGAATTAAGGTAAACCACAAAGAACACCAAGGAACACGAAGAAATATTCCTATTACCTGGGTGCCCATGCGCGCGAACAGCGCCAGTGCGAGGACACAAAAAAACCGCCCTGGCAAAGAAACCAGGGCGGGGGCCAACATTGAGAACTGTGTATCCGTCTATCGGTAGGTAATGTCGTCAAACTCGATGTTCCAACCTCCGGTAAAGGTGACTGTAATTGTTCTGGACGCATTTTTCCATCCAGTGGTCACAAGTTGCATTCCTCCAGTAGAGACATTTTGAGTTTTGGTTTGACCGGCGCCGTCGCTGAGGGTCAGGGTTCCGGCAACGGAAGTGGCTACTTTCATGCTGATGAGAACGTGCGAGCCATTAGCAAAGCTGAACGTCCGCTTATTGCTGGTTGCGGAGCTGAAGTAAATGTTGTTCGTTGCATCGCTCAGGTAACCTGGCTCCCAAGCCCACTGGCCAACGCCGAAGTTAATTCCGCCAAAGGTCCCGTTGATCGAACTGTAGGGAGACCCAGACGGAGCAGGACTGTCGAAATTGACAACGCTGACAGCAGATGCGGATGTAACCGTGAGCGATGCCGCACCTTTGATCCCAGACATGGAAGCATTGATCGTCACCGGCCCGCCTGCGGCCATTCCAGCTGCCACACCTGTATTGCTGACGACAGTGGCCACAGAAGAATTGCTCGAACTCCAGGCCGCCTGTGTGGTGAGGTTCTTGTTCGAGCCGTCGGAATAGTGGCCCGTAGCAGCAAAAACAACGGTGCTGCCGACCGCGATGCTGTCTGGACTCGGCGTTACCGTGATGGATTGCAGCGTCGGCAATGATGGAGGAGCAGTAACCGTAAGTGACGCTGTGCCCGTGACACCCGATAACGAAGCGGTAATCGTTACCGGGCCTCCCGCGGCCACGCCGGTTGCTACACCAGTATTGCTGCCGATCGTGGCCACAGAAGAATTGCTCGAACTCCAGGCCGCCTGTGTGGTGAGGTTCTTGTTCGAGCCGTCGGAATAGTGGCCCGTAGCAGCCAAGACAACGGTGCTGCCGACCGCGATGCTGTCTGGACTCGGCGTTACCGTGATGGATTGCAGGGTCGGCAATAATGGAGGAGCAGTAACCGTAAGTGACGCTGTGCCCGTGACACCCGATAACGAAGCGGTAATCGTTACCGGGCCTCCCGCGGCCACGCCGGTTGCTACACCAGTATTGCTGCCGATCGT
>DATHMF010000038.1 GCA_035487355.1 Terriglobales bacterium
CGATACTTCATAGTAGCGAGGACAACGGGCGGTGGCGCCGCCAACGCCTTGCCTGATTCTTCAACTCACAATGCCTCCGCTAGCCCCGCAAAAAAAAGTTGAAAAATCTGCAAAATTTCACCCCTCAAAAAAGCGCATTCCACCAACCACCGTCACCACACAATTCACCACATACTGTCCACAAAAAAACCACCTCGAAACACCACTTTTCCCAAAACCCTCTTCAAAAACCCAGCAAAAAAACAAAAACCCCGGAACGCGGGCCAGCGCTCCCAGGGTCAAAATTTTTCTAACAAAAATACGCTTTACCGAGCCGCATTTTGCGTAGGAACCGGCTCCGCCAACAGTCCCTCCACCAACCCGGTAACCTCCTGCTTGAGAGCCTCATGAGCAGGCTTATTCGCCGGCCCCGCAAACCCCGCATGAACCTCCCGCACTCGCCCATCACGCCCTAGAATGAACGACGTAGGCCAGCAATTCAGATGTTCACCCTGCGGAATCTTCTCCGCCAACTCATCCGGCGTCCCCGCCACCAGCACCGTATAAGTAAGCCCATACCGAGCGATAAAAGCCCTCAGCCGCATAGGGTCCTTCAGCTGATCAGCCTCCTCGAATGAGAGGTTTACGATCTCCAACCCCTGCCCATGAAACTGCTTATAGAGGCTCTCCAGAAACGGCGCCTCATCATGGCAGTTCGGGCACCACGACCCACCCACCGCAACAATAACCACCTTCCCATCAAACTGCGGATCGGTATTCGATACCACCTTCCCATTCAAGTCCGGAAAGCTGAAAACAAAGCGCTTAGAAGGGTCTTTCACCGTAGTCTGCTCCGTCGATTCCGTAGGCGCTGCAAGGTTTTCCTTACGCGCCTCCGCCGGACGACGAGCCACCAGATCACGCTGCTGTGCCTTCTGCGCCTCCGCCGCCAGCAGGTTGCTCACAAGCAAAGTTCCATCAGCCTGCGGCGTCAAGGAATAGAGTGCGGGCCCCGCCGCTGTAAAGTGCGAAACCGTATATTCATGCCCATCCCAGGAGCCATAGAGCGATCCCGTATCTCCATCAATCCGTTGGATAACCGCCCTGATATCAGCCGTTTTCACCCCACTCGGCTCGACCCGCAACTGCCACGCCGACTCCCCTTTGGAGCTCTTTACAGCAATCTCCCACTCGCCCTTGATATCCGGACTACCAGTCTCCGCCACCTTCTTTGCCGCCGCACGATGAAGAGTAGCCGGCACACGAGGGGCCGCGTGGCTTCCCTCGGTCAGCGCCGCCACCAAGCCAAAAGTCCCTGTTAATTCACCGTTTGCAAGCGTGGCGTCAAGCGATCGTGCATAGTAATTGAAGCTCAAAACAAGGTGCCCATCCGTGAAACTTGCACTCGATGCTGGCGCCTCCTCAGCCCCGTTAATAAGAGCTGCCTTCAGATCCGAAGCCGTTCCGCTGATCTGAAGACGTACAGGAACCTGTTGACCGCGAACAGTGGCGCTGCCCTCCCAGATTCCAGAAATGGCTGATTTGTCATGAGTTTGAGAGAAAGCTGATGTAGCAAGCAGGAGAATTCCAGCAAAGAGCTTCATAGAGTGCTCGATTCTTTAGGTGGCAGAAAAATAAGGGATAAGGCGGGAAATCCGCTAATTAGCGGGAAGAACGCGCCTCTGCATGCGCCAGCGGGGAGCGGCGACAACAACAGAGGTTGGAATGCATACGCATTCGCTAAGATTAAGCCGTTCCGGCGTTGAGGTCAAGACGTTCCATTCAAATGCCCACGGCATTCTCCGCCAAAAGTTGTATTGGCTATCACAGTTATCCCCCTGAAAATACAACACACTATGGGTACAGGAGACTTTTCCGGAGAATGCCTGGGCTGGTTTTTTTATTGGCGATCGGATCGCCTCAATCCTGTTTGGCTTGATCGTCTTTCATCCAGAAGCTTCACCGAAGCTAAGTCGTAAGGTGCACAAAGCAAACGGTGTCCTGTCTTCCATAGCCCTACCCTCCCCCCGCAATAAAAATAGCCGCCTTCGGGCGGCTATCCTCTTTTAGTGGAACCGGAACTATTCGTGTGGCTGCGGAGCCGGGAGCAGCGGTTCTACAGCTAACAAATTCGAAAGTGTACTACGTTCCGTGTCGGAAAACTGGCTGCGAAAACCCTCTGAATTCAATGTTGTCTGGCGCTGAGCCGGTGGCATATCACGCAGTTCGCGGAAAGTGCGGGCGACAACACGCCGCCGATCCGTTGGAAGTGCACCCAGTTGTTGCATCGCTCCGCGAACCTGCTGCCGTTGATTAGGTGTCAGATGTTCCAACACCTCATTGCGTTCAAGAATCCGTCGGCGCTGGTCCGGTGGCATATTGTTGAGCCGCGATAGCCGATCCAGCATGCGTTGCTGCGTCAGTGGGGGAAGATCGTGAAAGCCGGGTTCTTTTTGAAGAGCACGTTGCTGCTGTTCCAATGGCAGATTGCTGTGGCGATCCATCCACTCGGCCAAATGCTCCTTGTTTGGTTGAGGTTGCATCGTTTTGGGGGCGGAACGTCCCTGTGCCGTAGGAGGGTGAGCACCAAAACTACCCTTCGCTCCTCCAGGCTGCGCGTTTACGACAGATACAGAAGCTAGCAACACAAAAGCTGCCAAGGTTGGAGCCAAATTAAGTCGAAATGTGACAAACAATGGCATGATATTCAAGTAACAGATATATATCTAGATAATGCAACGCTCTGTCTTGTACTCGCAACGAGATTACTGCGTTTAACCTCCTTGTCGCGAAAAATATTCTTTGCATGACGAATGTTAGATCAAGGGGGAGCCGTCATCGGTTGAGCTATCTTCCTGCAAAAGTTGATCCATCGTCTGTAGCGCCTGATCATTTTTATCGAGTATCTGTAAATCTTCGACGGTGGCAGAGACCTCTGGCTTGCCTATAGGAGAAAAGTTGGTGAAATTGACGACGGTTCCCCCCCCGATCAGAAGAACGAGCGCAAGTGCACCGGCAAGAGCTGGACGGAACTGACGGCCTGTATTGAATAACAGGCGACTCCGCATACGCTCCAGCCAGCCAGCAGGAGCCATAGCCTGTTCTTCACGGAGACGGACGGACAACTTTTGATCAAAATAGGCTGAGGGCTCTGGGGCGGTCCATACGTCCAGCAAGGCAAAAGTGGCATTGAGCGAAGTAAGCTCCTCCTGGCAGGCATCACAGGACTGTATATGCTCCCGCGCGGCGTCGTTGTTCCGTGCCGTCGGATAGAGGAGCAGATCGGGTAGAACGTATTGGCAATCTCGGCAGTTCATAATGACCCTTTCCAATTCTTTTCAGCTTGAACGCGTCGAATAGCTGCATGCGCGCTTTCTGGTTTCCCCGCAATGGGGGACTAAATAAAATCCTTCAATTTCTCGCGTAGCGTCTGATAAGCGCGGAAAAGCAGAGATTTCGTGGCAGATTCGCTCAATTTCAGAACATCTCCGATCTGTTTATAGTCCAGTCCTTCATATTTATGCATAAGAACAGCCATACGTTGACGCTCAGGTAATGCAAGTATGTGCTGGCGAATAGCATTTAGCCGTTCCCTGCGAAGCATGTCTGATTCTGCGCCCGGTGTAGAGTCAGCCACATCAGGGGTGGTGCCAGTTTCGGAGTCGATTTCATCGAGATAAACAGTAGAGGCAGTTCGTTCATGCCGAGTGTCCCGCGCATGGTTGACGCCAAGATTTGTTGCAATGCGATAGAGCCAGGTACTGAAACGGGCTTCAGCGCGGTACGTCTCACGAGAGCGATAGACCCGAAGAAAAACCTCCTGAGCGAGTTCTTCGGCGATAGCCTGATTGTGGACCATCCGATACATGAAATGAACAATCGGTTTGCGATATTTCTGGATGAGGAAGTCAAAACCCGCCATGTTGCCGGCTTTCAACTCCAACATGATGGCAGCGTCATCCATCTGACCGAATTCGTTCGATGGGTGGTAGCTTTCTGAAGTCTGCAGATTCTCAAGAAGTCTCGGTTCAAGAAGTCTCGGATTGATCGCAAGCGTCGCCATATCATCCATAACCCCATTTTCGACCTCGGGTTGCGCTTTGGGATCAAATTCGGACGTATTGCCGCATCCATTCTCATAGGGAGGAGGAGCCTTAGGGTATTGGTGGCCGGAGTTGGATGGAGGAGAGGACATCCCGTAATCCACTAATTGTAATGCCGGGATGGCTCAGAAACGGATTCTTCAACAGTTAGCGGATTCGAATGGCGCGCTTTATTCGCCCCGTAGCGGCATAAATGTTATTCTTTGAAAGGATTATTCGCCGGATGACTTTGCGGTCTTCTGCTGCGATATTGGGCGCATAACTCAGCGGTAGAGTGCCACCTTCACACGGTGGAAGTCGTAGGTTCGAATCCTGCTGTGCCCACCAATCCTTTCAACAACTTAGAGGAAGTAGCTGACGAATTTGCCGCTCCAGACCGCTCCATAAACTCGGAAGCGGTTATGCCGGTCATGCAGTTTCTGCCAGGACAAGCGGCGGGGAATCGACAACCTCCTCGGGAAGAATGGCTTCGACCAGGCGCTGCGCGGCTCTCTTTGCGACCAATTGCGCTTGGGAATAGATCTCCAGAGTGAATCTTGTACTGGCATGGCGCATGAGTTCTTGAACCACTTTCACGTTTTCACGGCGACGAGCAAAGTGGCCTAGGTGTGTCGAAAGGTGTGCCATCCTATCTTTTTGGCAATGCCCGCTTTCACGGCTGCAGGCCGTATCACCTTCTCGAGCAAGGTTCCAGGCCAAAGCGGAACGGTGCCTTTCTTTGACTCGCTTGCGAAAATCCAATCGTCTGCGCTGTTGTATTTGCTCGTTTCCTTCCAGATCCACAGGTCCGCGGCGACACGAGCCTCGACCATCTTGATAGTGTTTGGTCAATTTGAGCCTCCAATCCGGAGATTTACGTCGACTGTTAATTGAAATGGGCCAGGGGGAATACCGGCCCCGCGTGGCCAACGGGCAGGAGCCTATCCAGAAACAACAGCGCAAGGCTGCTGCACAGGACAACGTCAGACCGTAACAAAGCCGCCATTCACGCTTGGAG
>DATHMF010000039.1 GCA_035487355.1 Terriglobales bacterium
GTCATGGGCGCGTGTGTTCAGCACCTCTGACATACCTTGCTCGATATGGCTGCGGATCTCGGCGGCCCGGGTGTCAATGACCTGGGTGACCCCCTGCTCTACTTCCTTTTGCAGGTCGGAAACCTGATGATTGAGAACATCAGCAACGTTTTTGGAAATTTGGGAGTTGATCTCCTGCACGCGGGAGTTGAAAACCTCAGTGATGCCGGTCTCAACATCCAGTTGCAGCTCAGAGACGCGGCTGCTCAAACTCTCTCCTACACCGCGATGCAGATCTTTGCGCAGTTCGGATATGCGCTTATCAAATACTTTCGCGACAACGCCTTCAACGATTGCTTTAACTTCTTGCGAGTCCGCCATGGGAATGCCTATCTGCTTTGTATATTAACAACACTGCCCCTCGCTCTCGGGGGTTGAGCGAGACTGCTCAGGTATATATGTGGATTATTAGGTGTATTTGCCATTGTGTCAATACGTTACCAGCCGGAGGAGCCGGTAACGTTACTGGGGTAACGTTACTTTTATCTGAGGGCTCCGCAGCTAGAAATAAGGAAACTTTCTTAACTCTATTCCACAACAATTTTGCCCTGCATACGGTCATGCCCAGGACCACAAATAATCGAGCACTTCACCTTATACTCGCCTGCCTTGTCAGCCTTGAAGTTCACCAGAGCGGGTTTTCCCTTTTGGATGGATTCGTCAATACCCAACTCCTCGACAGCAAAGCCATGCTGGACGTCGGTAGTGGAAATTTCCAAGGTCACATCCTGGCCCTTTTTTACACGGATCACCGCCGGCTCAAAGGCGTATTTATGGCTGGTGACCTGAATATGTACCGCTTCCGGCTTGGGCTGCCGGTTGCATCCGGCCATTAATAAAAAGGCAAGAATTGAGACCATGGCTAATTTTTGCATCCGATTGCTCTCCGCTTACAAAATTACCATAAGCTGGAGTTCTGGCTGGCACGTCTATCAGATACAATAGGAGATGAATTCTTTGAATCCCACTAGCATGCCCCCCATCCAATCCAAAGGAACGGAAGCTGTAACTGACGAGCTGGCGCTGGTACAAGCCGCCAAACGAGGCGATATTAGTGCCTTCGAGCAGCTCGTGAAGCGTTATGATCGCAACGTCTTCCGTATTGCGCAGCACATCACGCAGAACCGCGAGGACGCTGAGGATGTTGTGCAGGATGCGTTCCTGAAGGCGTATACGAACCTGGAGAGCTTTCAGGAGCAATCCAAGTTTTATACATGGCTGGTGCGGATTGCGGTCAATGAAGCCCTGATGCGGCTGCGCAAGCGGCGCACAGCGAAGACGGTTTCTATTGACGAAGATGTGCAGACGGAAGATGATGCGATTCCCCGCGAGATTGCGGACTGGTCTCCGAACCCGGAGCAGCTTTATGATCAGTCGGAGCTCAAGGAGATCCTGGGCAAGACTATTCAGGGCTTGCCGCCCACTTTCCGTACGGTGTTTGTTTTACGTGACGTAGAAGGACTTTCGACGGAAGAAACAGCCGACGCGCTCGAATTGAGCGTACCTGCTGTAAAATCACGCCTGCTGCGCGCACGTTTGCAGTTGCGTGATCGTTTGAGTAAGTTTTTTGGAAAAAAATCGAGCCGGAGTTAACCTAACTGTGAAATGCTCTCAGTTTCTGCAAGAGCTTACCGATTACCTGGACGGCGTGATTGACGACAAGACACGCGCCGAACTGGAAGACCACCTGCACTGGTGCCACAACTGCTACGTTGTGGTCAGCACAACCAAGCAAACCATCGAGATTTATCGCGACTCGGAGTTGTACGAAATCCCTGATGATTTGCGCAGCCGGCTCCGCTCAGCCATTATGTCCAAATGCGCCGCTCATAAAAAAAATCCTGAAAAGAAAATCTAACCCTCTTTCCAGCCTCGCTGCAAACTTCCCAATTCTGCATTGCCGGGTATACCTTTCTTTACAATCACCTTACATTACTGATGCTTTCTTGCAACTTCCTCCTATGACCCTTCATCTAAATAGTCAGAAGCCGGAAGAGGCTTCAGGCAGCACCCTCGAAGTAAAACACGTTGCCTCTTCCCCAGGATGGTAGATGATAGCGAATGTATTTGACATGCTTTTCGGATGCTGGCACAAGCGTTACAGCTTCCCCATTACGACACGGCGAGGTCAGCACCGCTCTGAAGCTGCGGCTGTAACTGGAACGTATGTGGTTTGCCTGGATTGCGGGAAAGAATTTCCTTATGATTGGCGCGAAATGAAAGTGGTCTCCGGGCACTCATATGAACCTGCCGCAGAAGCAGAAACAGCGGAAAACCGGCATGTGGAAGCTGCTTGATCTATCGCATTGCCAGGTCTGGCGACTGCTGAGTCAGTCGTTCGCGGAGTAGTCCAAACCCGCCACGGGTTTCCAGAATCCTGCCAGCTCCGCATTTTCCACAGACAACAGGATCTTTGGTCTGGGCTTGCGTACGAACCAACTCCGCCACCTGAAATCCTTCACGGAACTTCCACTTCGACATATAATCGCTTCGACATATAATTAATAGCCTCTCTTCAATTCAAAACTTGCGCGAGGTCCCGCCGGTTGAAACCCGTACATCCGAGTATCCGAGAAGTCGCAGTGCTGCAGGAATCCACGGAGATGATCCTTTCCAGCATGGATGTGGATACCGTGCTGCACCAGATTCTCTTAGTCGTACGCAATTATTTTGGGACCGCCAATGCAGCAGTTTTTCTCGTGGACCCGGCAACCCGTGACCTTTATTGCCGCGCCCACATCGGTTACAGCGACGCTTTTACAAATTCCCAGATCAAGCTGGGCCCGGAAAGCATTACCGGACGCGTCGCCCAAAATAAAATGCCGATCTATCTTCCCGATGTTCGCACCGACCCGAAATATGTTCCCGCCGATCCCAAGGTCCGCAGCGAACTTGCCCTGCCTCTGCTGGTACGTGAGGAAGCGATCGGCGTGCTCAGCATTGGGAGCGAGAAACTTGATTTCTTCAGCGACGAGATGATCGGTTTGCTCACGCTTTTTGCAGCGCAGGCCGCAGTCGCCCTGGAAAATGCCCGTCTGTATTCCACCGAACGCCGGCGCATGCGGCAGATTGAACTTATCAACCTGATTGCCCGCTCCGCGGCCGCGGCCAACGATTTGGAGCAGCTTCTGGGAAATCTTGCCGACCTGATTGAAGACACCTTCGACGATGCCGAAATCGGCATCCTGTTGCGCGATCGCGAAGGCAGGCTGGCGTTGCGGGCGCACGCCGGAAAAGGCGAGCCTCAGCCGGAAAATTTTGCGGTTGCGGAGCGCTCCGGCATTCTGGCGGAAGCATTTGCCGCACGCATGAATGTTGTAGTGAACGATATCAGTGACCGGGCGCAATGGCCGGCGTGCTTTGCCGGAAGCGGTTCGGAGCTGTGTATTCCGCTTATTTCCTTTGGCGAGACGCTGGGGGCCCTGGTGGTTGCCCACTCGGCGCCGCATTTTTTTGCCGCCGATGACCGCTCCATTGCGCAGGCAGCGGCTGACGTGTGCGCCACCGCCATCCGCAGCGTGCAGCTTGGGGAAGAGCTGCGGCGCATCACCCACACCGATTCCCTCACGGGCCTTTACAACCAGCGTTATTTTCACGTGCTGGCGGCAGAAGAGATAGCGCGCAGCAATCGCTATCACAAACAGTTTTCTCTGCTGATGATTGAACTTAAGAATTTCGCCCAGTTTAATGCCAAGCTCGGTTTTGAGCATGGGGATACGGTCCTGCGCAAGGTCGCACAATCGCTCAAGATGCTCATGCGCGGTGTAGATAGCATCTGCCGCTATGGGCCAGACCGCTTTGTCCTGGTTCTTCCTGAAACCGGCGCGGAGCAATTGCATAGTGTTGCCAACAAGCTCAACGACGCGCTGGGAAAGATCCGCGCAGAAGAAAAACCTACATCGCCTCCGATTGTGAGCCATTATGCCAGCGCTACCTATCCTGCCGATGGCGCCTCCGAGTTGGAACTTGTACGGGTCCTGCTGACCCGCATCGCGGAAGACCGCGGCATTCCCAATAACACCAGCCGTTCCAGTTAATTCTTAGAGGAATTGACGACAAAAAATAGGGCGCGCCAAGCGCGCCCAGGAGGGAGTTTTTCCAAAACTGATCTTTAGTGCTGATCGTCGTCGCGGCGATGCAGCGTTGGACGATCATCATCGCCAGTCTTGCTGCTGTCACTCGGGTTCGTGCTATCCGGGCTGCTGCTGGCACGGCGCAGAGTGGGCTTGTTGGCATCTTTCGAATCATCCAGCTTACGCTTGTTTTCGAGGGCTGCCAGGCGCGACTTTACGTCGTCAAACTCTGAGGTGTTCACGATGTAACTGTCACGTGGAGGCAGGATGGTGGAAATTTCTTTCTGCGTTGCTTCAATCCGGTCAGGAGTCGGCGGATGGCTGGCGAAAATTTTTGCGATGGTACCCGGTTTCTTCTTTTCCAGGCTCTCCATCTTTTCAAACATGGAGACAAACTGCTGCGGATCGTAGCCGGCGTGATACATGTACTGCACGCCCAGGTGGTCGGCCTCGGCCTCAAAACCGCGCGAGAATTTCATAAATGTGGCGGGCACAAGCAGATCAGCGGCCAAGCGAGCAGCATAGCCTGCGCCTCCACCTACAAAGATCAGAGGCAGGGTCGCAAAATTCGCCCATTGGCTGCGAGTCATCTGGCGGGTGACGTGACGGGCGCAAACGTGAGCAATCTCGTGCGACATCACTCCGGCAAGTTCGGCTTCATTGTCAGCCGCCAGGATCAGGCCGGAATTCACATAAAAGAACCCGCCCGGCAAAGCCATGGCGTTGACTTCATCGGAATCAATTACCTTGATGGTAAAGGGGACTTTGGCATCGGAGTTCCGTACCAGATTTTGCCCGACGCGGTTGACATACTCATTCACCACCGGGTCCTGCACCAGTTTGGACGAAGCCTCGATCTGTTGGGCGTACTCCTTGCCCAAAGCAATTTCTTTCTCATACGAGTACCAGTTGCCTAAGCCGCGTCCACCCACACCTTTGCGGTTGCCGATAGCATCAACGTCGTCCTTGCCGCCGTCGTGCTTGAAGGTGTCTTTTTGGTTTGCCTGCTGTGCGTCTGTGCCTGCGGGTTGCTGAGCGTCGGTTGTTGCAGGTTGTTGATCGTTAGCAATCGCCGGAGTTGCAGTTGACGGGGACGTCTGTGTATCACCCGTGAGCGCCGGTTGCGTAGCTGCTGGCACTGGCTGAGATGCCGCCGGGGGCGTTTGCGAAGCTGCCGGAAGAGACTGCGACCCGGCCGGGATAGTTGTTGACGGTGCAGTTTTTGCTACTGCCGGTTTACTGTCGTTGGATGAAGCACTCTGGGCAAAGCTGCCGTTCGTCCAGAAGAAGGAAGAAACCAGAAGAACCGTAGTCAGTACGGGTCTCAGGTTAAAAATGCTTTTCATGGAAACGCTCCCCTTGCCAGCCTTATCAGCAGGATAGCCCGCGCCGGCTGCAAAACGCGGACACCAGGGCATTCTCGAGCTTTTGACCCGGAATCCCTTGATTATAGTCCATAAAATCCGTATTTCTAGAGATAGATTACCTTACCTATCTTTGACGCTGAAAAACAGGTGCGGGTTACCTGGCAATCCAAATTTCCCTGTTTATCAAGTTTGGCGGGCGAAGTATGTAGAATTTCTACCCGTTCTACCTACCCCCAATCTATATGCCAGCACATATAGATGTGTCATGGATTTGTAAAGAAAGAGTAAAAGGTAAGATGGCAGTAGCGCCGGCGTCTCGCCGACGCTAGCCTAAAGCATTTTTAGTCGTAGTATTCCAACCCCAAGTGCGTAATCAACTCTTCACCCTTTAAATGCCGCAAGGTGTTCTTCAGCTTCATCAACTGAATAAACAAATCATGCTCAGGATAGAGTTTGGGCGCAGTCATAGGAGATTTGAAGTAGAAGCTGAGCCACTCCTGGATGCCGATGTCGCGCAACTGCGAACTGCGCTGGGCCAGGTCAAGAAAGAGTACGAGGTCGAGCACAATAGGCGCGGCCAGGATGGAATCGCGGCACAGGAAATCCACCTTAATCTGCATGGGATAGCCCAGCCAGCCGAAGATATCAATGTTGTCCCAGCCTTCTTTGTTGTCGCCACGCGGTGGGTAGTAGTTGATGCGGACCTTGTGAAAAATATTGCCGTAAAGCTCAGGATAAAGCTGCGGCTGCAGAATGTGCTCCAGGACACCCAGCTTCGATTCTTCCTTGGTCTTGAATGATCCGGGATCTTCCAGCACCTCGCCGTCGCGGTTGCCCAAAATATTGGTAGAGTACCATCCGCTCAGCCCCAGCATGCGGGCCTTGAACGCGGGAGCCAGAACGGTCTTCATCAACGTCTGGCCGGTCTTGAAATCTTTGCCACAGATGGGAGCACTGTTCGCGCGTGAAAGCTCTTCCATCGCCGGAATGTCAGTGGTTAAGTTGGGAGCGCCGTTAGCAAAAGGAACGCCTTCAGAAAGCGCTGCATATGCGTAGATCATCGAAGGGGCGATATTCTCATCGTTGTTCAACAGCCCCTTCTCGAAGCTCTTCACCGATTTGTGCACGGCCGAGGCCTCGATGTAGCTTTCCGTCGAGCCGCACCACATCACAACCAGGCGGTCGGCGCCCGAAGACTTCTTAAAGTCGCGGATGTCTTGCCGCACCTGCTCCGCCAGGTCCATTTTGTTTGGACCCTTTTTGACGTTCGGCCCATCGAGCAGGCGAACATAATTGTGGTCAAAAACCGCGGGCATCGGTTTCACCGACTCCATGAAGGGCTTGATCTGGTCGAGCAGATTGCGCTCCAGCACTCCGGCCTTGCGCGCAGCTTCATACATGTTGTCTTCAAAGATGTCCCAGCCCGTAAAGACAAGCTGGCTGAGATCGGCCAGCGGCACAAACTTCTTAATCATCGGAGAGCGCCCGTCAGTGCGCTTGCCCAGGCGAACCGTGCCCATCTGGGTGAGCGAGCCGATGGGTTTAGCCAAGCCGCTGCGTACGGCCTCTACGCCAGCCACAAAGGTTGTGGCCACCGCTCCCATGCCGGGAATCATGATGCCCAGCTTGCCTTTTGCCGGAGCAATATGCTCCGCTTTCTTCGATACTGTCTTTTTACTTTGTTTTTTCGCGTGTGTGGCCATGAAGGTCCTTAGCAGGAAAATTAGAAATGCACAGCCCAAAACTGCAGGCCAATGACAATCGCTTATCTTCTCGTATCAGAGAGAGTTTTGCAAATGACATCGCAAAAAACCGTTGCCTGCTCTGGTTCTACCGGGCGGGAAGCAAGGTTGGCGGCTTTGCCGAGCCCCCTGGCCCACTCAACCTCAATGAGAAACGTGTATCTTTGAAAGAGCTTTATCGCGGGCCATAGCAGGGGGAGTTTTGCAAATGACAGCGAGAATTGCAGTTGTTACCGGGGCATCGAGCGGAATCGGACTGCTGAGTACGGTGGAATTGGCTAAAGACGGATTTTTCGTCGTAGCGACCATGCGCGACCTGGGACGCCGACAGCGTCTGGATGAAGCCGCCAAAGCGGCCGGAGTTCAAGATAGGGTTGAAGTCCGCAAACTGGACATCACCGAGTTCGCTTCCCTTCCCGAAGTCGTCGCAGGAATTGTTCGCGACCATCAGAGCATTGACGTTTTGTTGAATAACGCTGGATTTGCCATGAGCGGCTTCG
Source organism: Terriglobales bacterium (assembly GCA_035487355.1). Taxonomy (NCBI): domain Bacteria; kingdom Pseudomonadati; phylum Acidobacteriota; class Terriglobia; order Terriglobales; species Terriglobales bacterium. The sequence continues at coordinate 7,722 of DATHMF010000039.1, forward strand.
CCGAAGACATGCGGCTGGAAGAGATCCGCCAGCAGCTTGATACCAACTTCTTTGGTCATGTTGCCATGACGCAAGCAGTCTTGCCGGTCATGCGAAAGCAGCGCTCCGGACACATCATCATGGTCTCTTCCATCAGCGGCCTGGTGGCACAGCCGGTGGTGAGCAGCTATTCCGCCTCAAAGTTTGCCTTGGAAGGCTGGAGCGAGGCGCTGCGCATCGAGACGCGCTCATTAGGAATTCGCGTGGTGCTGGTAGAGCCGGGAGCATTCAAGACCGACATATGGGACCGCAACGTCCGCATCGGGGCATACGCCCTGTCGCCACAATCACCCAATCACGAGCGCGCTCGGCGCTTTGCCGAGTGGGTACAAAAAGGCGTGCCCAAGCACGATGCCCACCCAGTTGCGTGTCTCATTACTGACATTGCAAGCCATCCTAATCCGCGGCTGCGTTATCGCATTGGCAGCGATGCCGCCATAGGATACTGGCTGCGCAAGCTGCTTCCCTGGAAGATTTATGAAAAGATGATGGCCAAAACCTATCGCATTGATTGATCTTCTGCTTGGCTTGTGTGGCACAGCCCCCGGGGTCCCCGGCGCGCGTTTCGCGCGATGTGGTGGAGGTGTCCCCGGCTGTGCACGACGCAGCATGCCCTCACCTGCTTGGAGCTTGCAGCTAGGAGCTTGGAGCTGTTTTTATACGATGCTTCCATCGCGACCACATAAACCACGTTGCTCCCACGACCAGCACAATGGCAATAACGAAATCGAATTTGTGGAAATATTCGCGCAGGTAGCCCCAGTGTTCGCCGGCTTTCATGCCCAGGTAGGCAAGACCAAAGCACCAGGGCCAGGAGCCAAGAAACGTGTAGATATGGAAGCGCAGCCGGGGCATGCGGGCAATGCCGGCGGGCAAAGCAATAAACGTTCGGACCACAGGAAGTAAACGGGCGATGAAAACAGTGATGCTGCCGTAGCGCACAAAGAAGTTATGCGCCCAGTCGATTTCGTGCTCGCTCAGCCAGATGAGCCGGCCAAACTTCATCACCAGGGGACGGCCGCCGAAGTATCCGATAATGTAGGCCAGCTCCGAGCCCAGGTTGCAGCCGATGGCCCCGGCGGTAGCCACCAAAACCAGGCTAAAACGTCCCTGCGAAACCAGATAGCCGGAAAACGGCATGATGACTTCCGAAGGCAGTGGAATACAGGCCGACTCAATGGCCATCAACAACACAATGCCCAGATATCCTGCTGAAGAAATTACCGCGATAATAAAAGTACTTAATGCGGCGAGAATTTTAGAGATCATGATTTAACGTTCTAATGTCCTTTGCTGGATATCAGGGCAAAGCTTCCAAAGCCTCTGCCTAACTCCGCGTTCTCTGCGGTGAGCTTTTGCTTTTGGCTAAAAGCTTAAAAGCCAAGAGCTAAAAAGCCTTCTTCCTTGGAACTTGGAGCTGAGAGCTTGTAGCTGTTCTTCAAGCCTCCTGCTGCTTCTCATACTCAGCTACGGCTTCCGATACATCTTTTTCGCATTGCAGGCAAACCGCGCTTCCGCCTTCGTTTTCCACCGACTCGCTGCTCAGGATCACCGTGCCACCGGAGGAATAATCGCCGCGCTCGGCATTCCAGGCAAAATCTTCCTGCAGAGTGGCGCCGGCCACATCACATCCTGTGAGGATGATCGAGTAATCGTGCGAGCCGCAATGCGGACAGCTAAACGGTTGAGGCATAGCTCCGATTCCGGTTGCGAAACGCAACCCCCAAGGAAGAAAAACTCATCGCAATCAAAAATCTTGTGATTCCTGCGTATAGGTATAGCCCGGCAGAGAGACGCTGTCAGTGTTTTTGGTCACCTTCACCCGCACCGTCTCCGCCTGGGCGGCATCGGTGTCGGCCGGACGCATCATGGCATACTGCGTAAACAGTTCGCTGTAAATCTTAGTGACTAAATAGTTCTGACCGTTGGCATTACTGCGCCACACTTGCCCCAATAAGATCGCCTTGACCGCCATTGACTTTCAGCCTTTTCTGCCTGGCTCTGTTGTGAGTGGCATTGTACAGAGTAACGGCACATCTGAACCTCGTCAATTGAGATTTATAGCGGCCGCGAGGAGTTGGCGCGATCAGACTTGGGTTCCAAGCCCCCCTTACGTTGCACCTCATTTACTACAGGACCGTGACGTACAAGGTGTAGTCGTCATCCGGAAAGGCCGTGATTTCGATCCGGTAATCGCCTGTCCGCGGCGCCTTCCCATCCCAATGTGTCAGATCCATTCGTTGTGGCTTCTCGCTCAGGGGAACATCGCCTTCTACCTGGTAAACAATAACGTGGGTGCACTGATGCGGCGAAACGGCGCGAACGATCAACTTCTGGCCGGCCTTGGCGTGAACTACATAGTAATCAGTGGATTCTCCGCCCACCATCCCTGTGACTGTTGCCGTATTCCTGCCCGGTGGGAAGTGGAGACGAACAGGAGTGCGATCTACCTGCGAAAGACAGGTGACCGGGGATAAACTCAAAATCGCTATCGCAATGATGATCATTGCCGCATTTTTAACAGGCATTTGGGTTCTCTCCTCCTTATCCCATTCACTCCAACTGACACGTTAACTTACTTCAGTGCCGGCAGCTCGCCGCTCAACAGCCGGCCCAATCCCGAAACCGGGCAGCGCACGCCAACGTAAAACGTACCAAAGAGCGCGTAGACAGCGCTGACCTCATCGAAGCGCATCTCGTAGATGAGCCGCTTGAAAACCAGAGGATCGTCGCTGAAAAGGTCTACACCCCACTCCCAATCATCGAAACCGATGGAGCCGGTAATGATCTGCTTCACCGTTCCGGCGTAACGGCGGCCGACCATGCCGTGCTCTTCCATCTGGCGCTGGCGTTCTTCAATGGGCAGGGTGTACCAGTTCTTCTCTTCGCCGCGGCGGCGGTCCATCGGGTAAAAGCATAGATAACGCGCCGGAGGAATATCAGGATACAGACGCGGACGCATGGCCTCCCGCTGCCGCTGGAGTACTTGCTCAGTCTCGCGGTTCCACTCCGGCGAGTGCGGCGCAATTCCCTTCTCCACCAGTTCGCGGTAGAGCTTCACCGTGGATTCATACAGCCCCAACTCCACCACTGAAAGATACGATGTGGCCGGCTCCAGAAAATCGCTGAGTCGAAGCTGAGCAAGATGCAGCTCCGCAGCCTTGAGCTGATCAAACGAGTTGCGGAAGTGCAGCAGGAGCAGATCAGCCTTGTGTCCCAGCAGAGAAAACAAGGCACTCTGCCCATCGCTATTGTGCGTCATCTGTTCCAGTGCGAGAGAAGCTTCTTTCACCAGTTCGGCGCGGGCGGGCTCGCCCAGCTTTCGCCACTCGGTCCAGCGAAAGTGCAACATGGTGTGCAGAACGCTGGTGCCTTCAATAGTGAGAGGCAGCGCAGGCAGTTGGACCTGAGCAGTTTGCATGGTAGTGGGTTGCATAGTGGAAGACATCGGGATTCCCCTGATAAGCTGTCTTGTTCCTGCCCATCATTGTAATCGCAGGCAGCTTTGCCCAAAAGGTCGTAAATTCGAATTGTTGGATGAGCCGGAATCGGAAGATGAACGACGGATGATGCTGAGGAAGACGTATCTGCTTTTGCAGCCATCATCAGCCCTGGAAGGCAAGCGTTGTCTCAGAACTCGGGTTTGTGTCAGAACTCGAGTTTTGTGGCATGTGAAAAGCAAAACCCCGAAGGGGTGACGTAATATAGCCCAGCGCTTCAGCGCTGGGTATGCGCAAACAATGACATGAGTCCCGTAGGGACGACGCTGGGATTTAATGAGATAAGTTCATGCCACTAACCCAAAAGCCAAAAACCGCAAAAAACAAACGGGCTGCCAAAGCAATCCCCAAATCCGTGCCGGACAAAAAATCCGCAACGTCAAAAAAACTGGGGGGGGAATACGACCCGGTTGCGCCCAAACGCGTTGCCGAAATCCTTAAGCGACTGGATGCCCAATATCCCCAGGTTACCTGCGCCCTTCACCACAAAAGCGCGTGGGAGCTACTGGTGGCCACGATTCTCTCTGCTCAATGCACCGACGTGCGCGTCAACATGGTGACGCCCGAACTCTTCCGAAAATATCCAACGCCCCAGGCCTTTGCCGCTCTCAAGCCCGAGCAGCTTGAGCCCGATATCCGCAGCACCGGTTTTTTTCGCAATAAATCCAAATCAGTGGTGGGGGCGGCGCAAAAACTGGTCAACGAATTTGGCGGCCAGGTACCTGATGACATGGAAAAGCTCCTGAGCCTGCCCGGTGTGGCACGCAAAACCGCCAACGTCGTTCTGGGCTCGTGGTTCAGAAAAGCTGTTGGCGTGGTCGTGGATACCCACGTGCACCGCATCTCCCGCCGCCTGGAACTGACCAGAAATAACGATCCGAAAAATATCGAGCAAGACCTGATGGGGGTCATTCCGCGAGACAAGTGGATTGATTTTTCCCACCAGATCATCCACCACGGACGCGCCCTGTGCATCGCCCGCAAACCGAAGTGCGCCGAGTGCCCGCTGGAAAACATCTGCCACGCCGGCGATAAGACCTGGTCAACCGTAGAGATTCACAAAGCGGCCAAACTTTAAAGCACCTTCAGGCTGCAAGCCAAGAGGCGGCCCCCAAAATGGCAGATTCAGTTACGAGGCTAGAGTCTCAATTTCCTTCAGGATGACCTCGAGTCTTGCCTCGAGTTGCTTCTTGGTTCGTGGCTTCCGTTCTGTTTTGACAAATTCAGTGTAGTTAGCAATTGAGCGGCGATAAAACTCAGCAGTTTTCGTCAGGAGATCGGACTGTTGTTTATTGGTCATGGCCATGCTTCAATCTTACGCTCTTTCCCCAATCTCGCACTTTTTTCTCTGCCAGCGTCTGTATCACGGCCCGACTTTAACCGAGCGTGGTTTCTTGCCTTGTCAAGAGGCTCAACCCACTCGGACCACTGAAAGCAAACAGCCTCTGCGTTCCTCCGCGCCCTCTGCGGTTTAATTGCTTTCTCCTTGGAGCCGTTTTTAAGGCCTGCTGCCCGCAAACAGCGCCAATTCACGCCACTTCCAATGGCAATCCACGTCAACAAAACCAATCTCACGCAGCCACATTAGCTGTGTTTCCAGGCCGAGCAATTTGTTCGAGGGGTCTTCCTGCTCTGGCAAAACTTCGAGCTTCTGCAGGAACTGACTGTGCAGTTCCGCCGTCGGCGAAGCCACATGCTCCAGATTGCAGAAGACACCGCCGGGCAGCAACAGATCGAAGACCTCCGCGTACAGGCTCCGCTTGCGCTCGTGCGTTACATGGTGAATGGCAAAGCTGGAAACCACACAATCGAAGTGCCCCAGCGAGGGCATCTTGCTTGCGAAATCGTGGGTCACAACAGTTACGCTGCTGTCGCCCGCAAACAGCTTCTGCGCGGCCTCGAGCATGGTCTGAGAAAAATCTATGCCCACGAATTGTGCCTGTGGCCTGGCCGCTTTTATCAATGCAAGCAGCCTCCCGCCGCCGCTGCCCAGGTCGAGAATGCGTTTTGCATGGGGAGGCACGAATTCCAGCAGCGTGGCCTCGCCCTCCACGCGGTGCGGAATGGTGTCCGCACGCCGGAGATACTCCAGGGCATGCTCAGCAGATGACCAGAGGTTGATGTCAGGAGATGCACTCATCTTGCGATTTTCGTACAACCATCATCGCCAAGTCCAGCTTGGCGGGTGGCTCACAAACCTGGGGTGCCCACTCGCTCGTCCAGCGCGTGTGGGAACAAATTCATTGTGTCATAAAAACGACGTGAGTGAACTTCTCCAATGCCGCACAGGCTTAAAAGATTCTACGGTGCCGGAGACCTCTAACCCGTGATATCAAACTGATATCAAACCATCATCCCTTAGGCGTTGCATGTCATCATTAACTTTAGGCATTCCAGAATGCCTGGCTTCTCTCTTTGAAATCTTAATTTCTTGCCGCAGGCGGAACCAAAATAACATGGTTAATTCGTTAATTCTTAGGCGCTCCCGCTACTATCTGGAGACTACTCCCAAACACTTGGTCCAGTCGCTATACCGTTGAATTGCAATGACTTAACGCTATGGGGACTACTCGAAGTAATGGGGCGGGGGGGACTACTCCAAGACCCAACCTCGATATTCTTCGGTCCCAGTTCATCCCCAGCAAAGTTCCCACCGCGGAATTCCAGGGGGATTCCAAGATGCGATTTAGGATAAACTTCGCATCATACAAATAGCACCCCTTATGCGCACATTCGCGATCTTTGCTATGGTGGTCTTAATGGTCACACCCCTTCTGACGCAAAATCAAGACCAAGCTCAGGCCATCACCGATCCATTGCAGGTCACCAGCCGCAGCAAGCCCGACGTACAAAAATTTGCCCTCGACAAATTGTTCATGAGCTTTATTGTCGGCGGCACGGCCTGGTCTCCTGACGGCAAAAGCATCGCCTTCATCAGCAACATCAGCGGACGCAGGAATCTCTGGCTCGTAGCCGCCAGTGGCGGTGCTCCGGTGCAGATCACCACCAGCGACCAGCGCCAGGCCTCGCCGGCGTGGTCTCCGGACGGCAAGTGGATCGCTTTTATCTCGGACCACGACGGCAACGAGCAGTGGGACATCTTTCTGGTCCACTCTGCCGGCGGCGAGGTCACCAACCTGACACACACGCCCGAAATTGCTGAGACCGATCCCGCGTGGTCACCCGACGGCAAGAGCCTCGCCTATCTGGTGAAACCCAAAACTTCCCCAAATTGGGAAATTGATGTGATGGATATCAGCACACACCAGGTGCAGCACATCACCAAAGGAACGCCGAAGCACCTGAACGTGGCGAATTTTGCCTGGTCTCCCGATGGCAGCCAGATCGCTTACACCCTGGAAAATGCCAACGGCAAAGATTCCAACATCATGATCGCCGACGTGGCCACGGGCAAAAGCAAAAACATGACCAACCACAAAGGCGACCTGCATTTTGTGGTGAACGATTGGTCACCCGACGGCAAATTTCTACTGATGACCTCCGATGCAGTCAACGGCTACCAGAACATCGGCCTCATGGAGATTGCCTCGCAGCAAATTGACTGGCTTACCACCGATAAGTGGGAGTACATGGGCGGAAATTTTTCTCCCAACGGCAAGCTGCTCACTTGGACTGCAAACGTAGATGGCAACACCGATATCACCGTGTTTACCATCGCCAATCGCACGCCCCAGGTCCTGCCGCTCAAAAAAGGGACAAACATCCTGGGCGGCTCCGAGTCGGCATTTTCTCACGATGGCTCCCACCTTCTGGTTCACCACAACGGCGCAGATTCCCCAACCGATGTTTGGGTTTACGACTTCGCGTCTGGGCAGTCCCGCACTGTAACTCATTCCCTCGCTGCGGGCGTGCGCTCCGAAGACATGGTGGAACCGTTTCTCGTCCACTTCCCCAGCAGTGACGGCAAGTGGCAGATTTCTGCTTTCGTCTATGTTCCCTACAACCTGCAGCGCAAGCCGGAAAATCCCGCGATCGTTTATATCCACGGTGGTCCGTCCTCGCAGACGGTAAACTCGTTCGACCGTTCTATCCAATACCTGGTCAACCAGGGATACATCGTCATCGCCCCTAACTATCGTGGCTCCACCGGCTACGGCAAAGACTTTCAGGAAGCCAACTTCATGGATATGGGCGGCGGCGATCTGCAGGATAATCTGGCAGCCGCAGATTGGATCAAGAAGACGGGCTATGTTGATCCGAAGAAATTAATCATCATGGGCGGCAGCTATGGCGGATACATGACCATGATGGGCGTCACCAAGGCCCCTGACCTGTGGGCCGCGGGCGTGGCCATTGTTCCCTTCGTCAACTGGTTTACCGAGATCGAGAACGAGGATCCGCTGCTCCGTGAGATTGACCTGGCCACCATGGGCGACCCGGTAAAGGAAAAAGCCCGCTATGAAGAGCGCTCTCCCATATTTTTTGTGGACAAGATCAAAGCCCCCTTGCTGCTGCTGGCCGGGGCCTACGATCCGCGTTGTCCTAAGTCAGAGGCGCAGCAGGTGGCCGATGCCGTACACAAACGTGGCGGCGTAGCCGAGCTAAAAATCTACGAAGACGAAGGCCATGGCTTCGCCCGCCGCGAAAACCAGATTGACGCCTACACCCGCGTAGCGAATTTCTTGAAAGAGCATGTGCCGCCGGCGCTGAATGCGAAAGCCAAATGAACAAAAGTGCGGGGGTTGCAAGAAAAGCAGACTGTAACGTTCCTACGAAGAAAGGATTTTCGGGTTACAATTCTCTTTCCCCCCTCGGAGTGTCCCATGCACATACAGCGTCTGCTTGTAGTCACGGTTATATTCACTGCCCTCTCCCCCTTTACCGGCTTTGCGCAGTCATCGGCCAAATCTAATCCCGACGATCCCCAGCGGCAGCAAGCCATGCAGCTCTACGAACAGCACAAGCTGCCGGAGGCGGCGGCGCTGCTGGAGAAGGTTGTCGCCAGGTATCCGGAAGACGTAGTGGCGCACGAAGCCCTGGGCTCATCTCTGCTCAGCCGGGCAGCGACCTGGAACGATCCTGAGAGGAGAAAAGCTGACCGGATTCATTCCCGAGCCGAGCTGCTGCGCGCCAAGGAACTGGGCGACACCTCCGATCTTTGCAAAACTTTGCTTGCCGCAATTCCCGAGGACGGCAGCGAATCTTCGTTTTCCGACAACAAAGAGGTTGAAGCCGCCATGCAGCGCGGAGAGGCCGCTTTCGCACGCGGAGAGTTTGAGGACGCCATTGCCGGATACCAGCAGGCCCTCGCGCTCGACCCCAAACTCTATTATGCCGCCCTCGATATCGGCGACAGCTACTTTCGCCTGAAGAAAACCGAACAGGCAGGAGAGTGGTTCACCAGGGCCATACAAATCGAGCCCAACGAAGAAACCGCTTATCGTTATTGGGGTGACGCCCTCATGGCAGATGGCCAGATGAAAGAGGCGCGCGCGAAGCTCATTGAGGGACTTGTGGCCAATCCCTATCGCCAGACTTCATGGAATGGCCTCAATAATTGGATCAGCCAGAACCATGTAAGCTACAAAGAAATTCCCATTAAGCTTCCGCAAGCCCCAACTGTAGACGCCAAAGGAAACTCAACCATCACCGTTGATCCTTCCAGTGGCAACAAAGACGATGCCAGTGCAGCCTGGCTGACGTATTCCATGGAGAGGGTCCTTTGGCACAACGAGAAATTCGCCAAGGAGTTTCCCAAAGAAAAAACATATCGTCATTCCCTGAAAGAAGAAACCTCGGCTTTATCCACGGTGGCAACAGTATTTGAAGAGAATCAACAAAAGAAGAAACTTGAAAATCCAGATCCATCGCTAGTGTTGCTGTCGCAGATGAAAGCTGAAGGAATGCTGGAGCCTTTCGTCCTTCTGATGCATCCCGATCAGGGAATCGCACAGGACTATGCTGCCTACCAGGCCGCACACCGGGAAAAGTTAATACAATTTGTGGATGAATATGTTCTGCCACCAACGCCGTGAGCGGGAGCCCGCATCTCTAGGTTATTTCTGGCTGGGGCGAAACCGTTGCGGCACAAACTCCAAGTCGCTGGCCTCTTTGACCGCGATCTCAACCTGGAAGTTAAGAATTTCAAGCGGGACAGGGTTCTGATAATCCGTCAAGCAAGCGCGCAGGGCTTGCGGCGGAGTCTTGGCTTCGGTGCGCACCATGCGGTAGACCTTCACGGCGAGTGTTTCGGCCGAGCCTGGAGTCAGCATGAGGGGTAGTTGAGAATCCAATCCGGCGAATTCCTCATCTGCAATCTCCAACTGTCGCCTGCGGCACAGAGTGCGAATGAGTTCGAAGCTTTCGCGGGCCTCCGTGGTTGGGAACAGCGGTATCTTGACATCAACCCGACCCGGCCGCTTCAAATCAACTTCAATCAGATCGGGCCGGCTAGAGGCAAGAATCCAGATCAATTTGCCGCGGCTGCTGCTGCTTCCCATCTGCTCGGCGAGCATGGAATAGATGCGCCCCGAGATACCGGAATCGTCAGCGCCAGAGTCGCGACGCCCGATGGCCTGGTCGGCTTCATCCACGAAGACGTAGCAGCGGCCCAATGCGTCGAGCAGCCGGAAAATTTTCTCCAGGTTCCCTTCGGTGCTGCCCACCCACTTGTCCCTGAAATTCTTCAGTTTGACCACGGGCACGCCGGCCTCGCCCGCGAGGCACTCCACCATGAAGGTCTTTCCCGTGCCCACCGGCCCGCAAAGCAAATAGCCTTTGGGCATGGCCTGAATATCATTCTTTCTCCATAGGGCAATATCCTGGCGCAGCCACGCTTTGACCTTTTCCTGCCCGTAAATGTCGTCGAGAGTTCGGCTCGATTCCATGAACTCAATCAGGCCATTGCAGTCTTTTTCGACCAATTGCTTCTTGAGCTTCACCAAGTCATCTGGAGTAATTTTTTCTTCGGCGTGCTCTTTGGTCTTGAGCATGCTCTCCACCGCGTCCAAGGTAGAGCCTGCAAGCTGCTGCGCGATGTTCCCCAAGTCGCTCGAATATTCCTTGAGCGCGCAGGAGTATTTGCTTCCAACCACATTCAATGCGTCGGTGAGTTCACCCGGGGAAGGCAGCGCAATTTTGATTTGCGCCGCACGTGGATTGTTGACGATCAACGGATGCAGATCGTTCAAATTTTCCGTAATCAGGAATGACGCAATCGAATGAGAGGTCAGCAGCGCTTCGCTCGACCAGTCACGGATAAGGCTGGCCAGAGCATTCAAGTCGTAATCCAGGCCTCCCTGCACCGCGGGAGCAAGCAAATCGGCGCTTTTGATGATGCAGGCAACCTGCAGGCGCTCACGGTTCAGGCGGGCCAGGTTGGCGACGTAGCGAAAGTAATAGGTCAGCTTCTCGATGGCAGCGCGCGGAGCGCTGGGCAAGGTGGGATCGCGCTGCATCTGTGGCCACTTGGAAAAGACCTCGCCACCGCGTTCTACGCGAATCCCATTCCCCAGGTCGTAGCTGAGCACAACGTCAAAGCGAGGCAGCAGCACTTCGCACAGAAATTCCACCAGGCCGGCAAGGTGCGGCGTAGATGCTGTAGGACACAGGATCTGGTCATTTACATTGCCGTAGACGATGAACTGGCTGGCAGCATTGCTCTCGTAGAGTTGGACTGCTTCGTGCGCCCACTTCGGCAACGCCGATTTTGCTGCCGCTACAGTGCTGGTGGTGGCGCCTGGTGTGCCCATCACGCGGTCTCCTGCTGGGCTTTGATCTTAGGTTTGCCGTATTTCTGATCGAGATCGCTGATGGCAGATTCATCGTCGCCAAAAACTCCAGCCCCCAGTAAATCGCTGGCCAGTTCGATGTCCGTAGAAATCGTTTGCGGTTTGCCCTGCATGGTGGCATTTTCCAGGATCAGATCAATTTGCGCCTCAATGCGTGTGAGGTCGCTATCAATCTCTTCCAGAGATTCCTCTTTCCTGCGAATATTCACCAACCGCTTCTTAAGAATGGCCAGGGTTGCTGACTTCGACTGTCGCAGCGACTCGGTTTCATCTTTGTCATTCAGGTCGGTCTCCAGGCCGTGAATCTTCGCCTCCAGGCTCTGCTCGGTTTCATTGTTAGTCGGAGAAAGGAGATGGTATTGCGCCACCAGCAGCTTCAAATAAACCCACTGTAGGCTCTCGAGGGCATCGCGATTGCTGTCAATGATGTAGTCTTCCATCTGCTGACTGCGGTAGACGTCGAGCACGCTGTTGCATTTCGTAGCCAGGTTGCTGACGCGCCTCCGAGACTCGGGCGAAAGTAACTGGATAAGGCCCTGCCGTTTGCTGCCGGCATCATCTTTGGCCAATTGCAGGTGCTGGGCTTCGACGTATTTTTGAAAACGCGGATTGAAGGCCAGCGCGGTCACAAGAGTGGCCTCTACTGCCGCACCTAAAAACCAGAATGCCGGCTGAGCAAAACCCAGGATCACGAACCCCGATGCCAAAAGAATATTGACGGGTACGCGCCCAAGTGCGGGCACATCTGCGCTAACCAGAAAGGCGGACTTGATATATCGCCACACGCTGCATTTGTCCTAAGACCCGACTCAGGTTAGGCCTTCTCCGCCGTTGGTCCCATGGATTTGACCGGCTGCGCCGAACCGGATGCCCCTGAAGAAGCAGAAGCTGAAGCCGACGGCGTAGCCGGATCGAGAGCAATGCCTTCCTTGGCAGCAAAATCGGCAAGGGCCTGTTCCGCAAGAGCGTTCTGCTCTGCTTCTTTGATCTGGATGCCGGAAGTATCCAGGGAATCGCGCGCCACCCGGGCGCGGCCCGCTGCTTTCGAGCGCTCCTCTTCTACAATGTTTTGCAAACGGTCAAGCGTCTCCCCGGAGTTGCCAATGCCGGTGATCATCCCGGAAGCCATCTCCGTAAGTTCGGCCATCGCTCGCTTCATCTTGAGATCACTGATGCTCGATTTCAGGGCCTCGATCTTGCTCCTGGCCGCACTAATGGCCACATCGCGGGCTTTGACCAGGTCTTTATAGGTTTTCTCCGCCTGCTCCTGTTGGTTGCGGTTCTCTTCCAGTTCGCGCTGAACCGTCTGCAATCGCAAGGCATATTGTGCAGCGGTGTCTCGATTGCCGGCTCTCAAGTTAGCCGTCGCCTTGGCGCGCAGGTCGCGTTCATCGTTCTCAAGCTGCTTGACCTGTGAAATCAATCTTTCGCAGAGCCCGGCGTGGGACGCTAGCCCCTGGTTATACTGGCCAACCTGCTTGCGCAGATTTTCCTGTTCGACTTCGAGCAAAGCTTCGGGGTTCTGGCGCTCAAGACCAGAGATAAACAGGCTGAAAAAGCCCCTGACAAGATTTGACATTCTTTTGAACATGGCTGTTCGCTCCCCTTCTAAAATTGTCGAAGCATCATCAGCACTACGTTACCGGTTGCTCTGCGTGCGCTGCCAGCTTGCTAACAGATTATTCACTACTTCCGCCTTGGGCGGGTCACAAATCTTTTGCAGATCAACCTGCACGCCGCTGCCGGCGTACATGACAAACGGGCTTTCGGGAAACTTAACGGGCACATTTGTATTCGCCGGGCGGAAGCCATGATTCAAGGCCTCTCTCTGGATCGGCTCGGTCAGAAGAAAATCCAGGAATGTCTGGGCCGCGGTGCGCTGGTCTGAGGTGCTCCAGGGAGCATTGATGATGTAATACGGGTTCTCATTCCAGGCGTTGTATTCGGGATAGACGACCCTGAGCTGTCCCCAACGTCCTTCTGCGTTTTTTAGGTAATCAATAGCCACGCTCTCGTAGACCATCAGCGCGTCGTAAGATGAAGGTCCTTTCAAGACCATCTCTTTCATCATGTTGCCGGTGCTGTTCGAGAGGCCGCTGGTGCCGCGTTCCAGCTTCTCCAGCCAGGTCTGGAATGCCGGATCAACCACATCAGAAACACCCAGGTCTTTGGTCTTGTGCTTATACTCATAGGCAGCCAACACAATTGTCATCAATCCAGAGTTGGATTGGTTGGGATGAGTATGGCCGAATTTGAACAGGCCCCATTCCGGATGATGCGCAATGCCATCCCAACCGCTCTTTTCCTGCAACGCTTGGTTGATCGTATCGAGCGACATGGTCTTGTATTTTTGGGAAAAGGCCTGGTAACGTTCATCCCACATCACAAACACCATCGGCGACAGGGCGAGCGGTTCTTCTTTGATAATAGGATTATCGTTGTACTTCACCTGCCAATCCTGCACGAAGATGTCTTTATACAAAGCGCTCGCAGGAGACCAAACGTTAATGCGCTGATCGCCCGAGACCAGCGCGTGCGCCCCCTCGAGCGAGCCCATGGGAATGAGGTTGACCTTGATGCGCTTGCCGTCGGAGGTTTTTTCAAATTCAGCGACCGCCCATTCCAGCCAGCGCTGTTTTTCCGTTCCGTAGGCAATGCCTATCTCGACCGGTGGCCCTCCCGTACCCAGCAGCGAACCGGCCTTGTTCTTTGCATCTTCAAGACCTTTCTTGCCGGTAAACAGGTAGTAGGCGCCGCCGATGCACGCGACAATAAACAGAAAGATGAAAATCTTTCCCAGCGCAGTAAGCCGGGGGCCAGAGGACGATTTTGTTATTGGGTCCATGTTCTCTCGATCTGCGATTTAGAAAAACGTGGAGATATCTTTAAAGACTTCGACAATATTCTGTGGCGTACCTTCATAGGCCTTGGCCTGGGTGCCATCCGCAATCTGCTGCAAAACGTCTTTGCGCGCATCTTTGCCATAAGCAATGGTAAACACATGGATATTATGAGTTTCGCCGTCAAACTTAATGTGTTGCATCAGCTCATCTAACTTCATTTTGCTGTCGGTATCTTCCCCGTCGGTCAGCACGATCACGGAAAGAATATGGTCGTCGTGGCCGCTCTGGCGCTGATCCATCAAGTGCTGATAGCCGGTATCCACGGAATCATACAGTGCGGTGCCGCCCTGGGCGAACAGCGAGTCGATCTGTTGAATAAGTTTGTCTTTACCATCTTTGATGGGAACATCGGTCGCCGCCCACTGACCGGTACTGTTAAAAGGAAAGAGCGAAAGGGTATCTCCGGGTGAAAGCAGGTTCACAAGCTGCTTGGCGCCCTCTCTTGCGTTTTGGATCTTGTCTTCATCGTTCATGCTGCCGGAGGTATCAAGAACCAGAACTACGTTGGCGCCCTTTTTCTTCTGGTCCCATAACTTCAAGATGGCATCAATCACCTGCACCGACGGGACTTCGAGGGTGGTCTTGGGTTCTTTTGGGTCTACACCATGCGAGCTGTCAATCGGCGAAGCCAGGGGGACATCCACCGCACCAGGGCGGAATCCGTAGGCAATGGCCCGCTCCTGCTGCGGACGCTGCAACAAATACTGAATGTAAACCTTAGAGGCCTCGCGATGCTCCGGCGTGACCCATTCCCGCTCCACAACCCCGATGGGATGGTCGCTCCAGAAGGTTCCCTCTTTGGGATAAATGGCGACCACCGGAAACGGCAGATGGTTCTCCGGTCCGTAAGACTCAATCACCATGTTTTCGTACAACACCGCCGCCGAGAGATATTGCGGACCGCTGGCAAACATCTTGCGTCCGAAGAAGCCGGTGGAACTTCCGTAATGAACGATGGATCCTTCAATGCCCGAGACGAAATCAGCCGTGTGCGGCTTCTGTACGTCGGCCAGCGTCAATCCTGCCGTCTTGCCGGAAGCGGCGTAAACCTCGGCAAACAGTGAGATCAGACCGCTATTGCTGAATTGCGGATGCGTGTGGCCAAACTTGAACTGCCCCCATTGCGGATACCCGTAAGCTTGCCATCCCTTCTGGTTTCGGGCGAGAGCGAGGATGTCTGCCCAGCCAATGGGTTTCTTGCCCCATCCAAGCGCTTCTGCCATGGGCTTCCACATCGCAATCACGACCGGCGAAAGCACCAGGTTGTCGGTTGAGGTGATGAGGTCCTTCCCCGTCTTGCTCTGTGACTGCGCATTGCCCAGTTTGATAAACGCAGCCGACGCCGGACTGACCATATCTGCCTTGCGGTTTCCGGAAAGCACTTCGTCAATACTTTCACCCGAGCCCATGGGAAACGCATGAACGAAAATACGCTTGCCCCCACTGGTGCGGTGATCTTCCTGGTTGAATTTATCGGTGACCTCGGTGATCCATTTCTCTTTCTCGGAGCCGTAGGTCAACACGATTTCCAGGGCGTCCCTTGGGGCTTGTGTAACCGGCGCCTCTTGCGAACTCTTTGATTCGCAACCTAGCAGGAAGAATGTAAAAGCGAGCAGGAAAATGGCGATTTTACGGAGCGCCGCGCCAACATCTGCTTTAGACAGAATGGTATACGTGAACCGGAAATTGCTATCCGTAGCCATAATTCCTCCAATGATCGGGTACGGGAGTATTTTAGAGCATAGCGTCTCAAAATAGGAATCTAGTGTTGCAGACCCGCTTGTTATATGGAGAAAATCAACATCGTTTATTAACATTCCTTTAACATTTCAAAGCATAACCTGCGGATACCTTAGGCGATGAAAATGGAACTCCGAGGGGCAAGCCGTACGACTACCGCTGCTTTTGTGGTACCACTCTGGCCCCAAAATGCTGACTTCCTCGCAATTATGGTTCATCATTGTCCTGTGCATTCGAGAATGCCGGGGACTTTGTGTGCCCTCAGCTCTTTGACAACCGATCGCCAATCGCGATTTCTATAGCGTATCCACTACGTGGGAAGAGCACGGCTTTCAGCCTGCCCTGGCGTGCCGCGGGAGGTTGCGGAAGAACTCAGCTTTTCTTGTCATTCCGATCCCGCAAAGCGGGAGAGGAATCCCTTTCGTGCTGAAATTCTCTGGTCCTAAGATCTTTGGACTACCGTAGAAGTTTTGCGCCACCGTGGAAGAGCACGGCTTTCAGAGGTTGCGGAAAAACTCAATTCCCGTAAAGTCTTTCGGAGGGGCACAGCTTTAGCTGTGCCGTAAGTCGTTGGGAAATAACACTTCCTTGCTGCCGCAGGCCGGCGCGCAACGAAGTGGAGCGCCCCAGAAAAATGCTTTTCCGCAGCCTCTTTCAGCCTGCCTCGGCGTGCCGTGGGCCGTGCGTTAGACGCACCCTGGGCTTCAGCCCCGAGCACCATTGTTTACATGTATGACAACAGTCGAGACTACCTGCAAGTCCCACGCTCCGGAGCGGTTTTCCTCAATAATGACAGGGCTCCTGTGGCTCTCGCAGGCACTTTATTCACTACCAGCAAGTACCCCCCGCTTTCCATCACCTGACCCGGTGGCAGAGGTAACTCGTAAGGCAACCACACCCGCTAGTTCAATCGCCCGTAATAAACTTGCGTCTCATATTCAAACGTCACGCGGCCATCGCGATTGTGTGTCTGAAAAATCGCGCTCAACTCCTGCATGAACGGAGCATGAGAAGGATGCCCCTCCGCCGGGACATACGAGGAAGAAAGAGCCCTTCCCCGTACGCCATCGAAATTGAATACCTGCTGATTGGGAAAAAGCCTCAGCTTGAAGTTGCGATGCTGAAAGAACTCCTGCAAAACTTCTTCGGTAATATTCCTATGATCAACCTGGGCGTAATCGGTTCCGTAGCGCAATAAAAGATCTTCATACGCTCGTAGAAAAGCAGTGGTATCTGTAAGCCTGTTGTTCCATAGCAATACCACCCAGCCTTCGGGCTTCAGGATGCGCTTAAATTCAGCACGCGCCCGCGGACGGTCAAACCAATGAAACGCCTGGCCGGCAACGACAATATCCACGCTGGCGGCGGGAAGCCGGGTCTCTTCGGCTGAGCCTGTAATGCTGGTAAAAGTCTTGCAGTCGGCCAGCAAGCGCTCGCCGGCAGCACGCATCTCCGCATTCGGTTCAATCCCGAAGACGCAGCTCCCATTCTGCAGAAACAACTTGCTCAGGATTCCCGTTCCGGAACCAACGTCTGCCACGACTGATCCGGGCTTCAATCCGCATTCGCTTCCAAGCAGCTCCAGTACTTCCGGCGGATACGACGGCCGATAGCGAATGTAGTTATCAACCTTATCTGAGAAGCGCTGTTTGGGGTCTCGGGGCGGCATTTCAATTATTTTACAAATATTATTCTTGCTGTCATTGAAGCCTGCAACCGAATGGGCTTAAGATATTGTGAATGGCCTCTCGGGATTCCCTTCAGGTTCGAGGAGGAACGATGCGAATCGCGCTGCCCTTTTATCTGCTCTTATCGTTGTTGTTCACTCCGGCTGCTTTTTCCCAGATGGCTCCCGTGCCGGCCGATCCCCTTGAACTGGTCACCGAGAATGCCCGCGTCCTAGTCACGTCGGAAGAGCGCTCCGCCGCCATTGAACTGCTCAATCGGGCGCGCCAGAATTACAACCTGCACAATACGCGCGCTCCCTTCACTTTGAAGGCGTCGTTCACTGCGACTGGACAGGCCTTTTACGAAGGCGCCGGCACAATGGAAGAAACCTGGCTAGGCGAACGCCGCTGGCGCTGGACCGCCCAGATCGGCGACAGTTCCACCGGCCGTTTGTCTTATGGTGGTCACATCTACAGCACGGGCTCCATCGAACCTATTCCGCTGCGCGTTTACATGGCGCGCGGTGCAATCTTCGCGCCCGTGCCCGCCCTGATTACAGGGCAGATGATCCGCTCAGCATCGGTCAACTACAAAGGAAACCAGATCACCTGCGTTCTGCTCTCCGGAGAAGTACCGACCACACCCGCTCCACGCTACTGGGTTGAAACCGAATACTGTATTGATCCGGCTTCCGGCCTGCTGCAAGTCTGGTCTGTGGCTCCCGGAATCTATGTCACCTACGACTATAGTGACGCCCTGCAGTTTCACCGGCATACCGTCGCGCGTCAAATTTCCTTTGTTGAAGACGGCCAGACTGTGCTTGATTTGCATCTGGACAGCTTGGAAGACGTGGGCACAGTGGATGCAAATCTCTTCAAGCCGACCCCTGAGATGTTGCAACACGGACCTTCGTTCAGCATGTCTCCGCCCAACCGTTTTCCCATTCGCGCCGAGTCTGCTGCTGAAACTGACGGTCCCTATGATATTCAGCCGGTAATCGTGCACGCCACCATCGACAATGCAAGCGGCAAAGTGCTGGAGGCAGAGGCACTGCAAAACTCAAATCCAAGTCTCGCGCAAGAGGCCGTTGATCTGGTGAAGCACTCGAGCAATTCGGCCACAGGGGTGGAGCGCGAAGTCTTCATCAATGTGCAACTCCATTTGCAGCGCCCGGGGAGAGCACAAAACACTGCGCCGTAACCAACGTGGCAGTTGGCGTGGTATAGCCAGGGTTTCTATGAACCAGCTTTCGACGGAGTTTGACGCTTCCATCGAATAACTGCCTTCACCAGCCCTGGCATGGTGTATTGCTGGGCCTGCGTATCCACACGATAGCCGCACTCGCGCAGCGTTGCAGACGTCACCGGACCCACGGAAGCAGTGGCTACACCCTGCATATATTCTTTCTTCAGGCTGCGCACCAGCTCGTGGAAGTTGCGCACGGTAGAGGAACTGGTGAAGGTAATCACATTCGGCCTCTGCTGTGAATTGCTGAAGATCCTTTTCAGCTTTCGGCGTGAACTAAGCGGAACTATGGTCTGATAAGCTTCAACCACTTTGACTTCCGCTCCGGCTTTCTTCAATTGCAGAGGAATCACGTCGCGTGCCACCGCGGCACGCACCAGAAGAACACGTTTGTTCTTTACTTTATGCCGTAATTTCTCCACTACGGCTTCGGCGACGTACTCAGAAGGGACTACATCAACTTTTAATTCATGTTGCTCGATCGCCTTGCGCGTTGCCGGACCGATGGCGGCAATTTTCAACTGACCGAGTTTTCGGGTGGGCAAGCGCAACTTGCGGCAGCGTGCTGCCATGGCCTCAACCCCGTTCACGCTGGTAAGAATCAACCAATCGAAATCTTCGTGCCGTCGCAGGGCCTCGTCGAGTTGCGCCCACGAGCGCGGCGGGTGGATCTCAATCGTTGGGACCTCCAGCACCGTCGCCCCCTGCTGCCGCAGCATGGTAGAAAGTGTCCCTGCCTGCTTGCGAGTACGGGTAACCAGGACTCGCGTACCTATGAGCGGCCGCGTATGGTTTTGGTTTTTAAATTTTTCTTTGGAAACCATTGCAATTCTGTGACACAAGAAGAATATCGGCCCGGCCTCTGAGTACTGAGTACCGGGTACTGAGTACTTTTTCACGGCTGTTCCGGCACAGCAGCGCCTGCCCTGTAAATCTGTCGCAAAATTTCATCCGCTCCCCGCTGCAGCAATTTTTCTCCAACGGCAGCGCCCAGTTGCACCGGATTCTCTCCGCGCCCGTTCTCGGTGATAACCAGCGAACCATCCTGCCGGGCGACGCAGGCCACGAGATGTAATTCGCCTTCGTTGCCGGTGGCGTATGCTCCAATCGGCACCTGGCAGCCTCCGCCGAGTGTCTGCAGTAATGCGCGCTCGCACTCGGTCGTGGCGCGTGTAACCGGATCATTCAAAAACCCCAGGTGCTGTGCGACATTCCTGTCATCTTTGCGAATCTCAATGCCCAGCGCGCCCTGGCCCACTGCCGGGCACATGACTTCCGGTTCCAGAATTTCGCGAATGGCGTCTACCCTTCCCAGGCGCTTCACTCCGGCCGCGGCCAGGATGATGCCGTCATATTCTCCAGCTTCGAGCTTGCGCAGGCGGGTATCCACGTTGCCGCGCAGGGGTGAGACCTTTAAGTCAGGCCGCAGCGCTCTCAATTGCGCCTCACGTCGCAGGCTGCTGGTTCCAATATGGGAATTCCGAGGCAACGCACTCAACGACGCATAGCTTCTTGAGATAAAAGCGTCGCGCGGGTCTTCCCTCTTCATGGTCGCCGTAAGTTCAAAGCCGGGGGGCAGGTCGGTGGGCAGGTCCTTAAGACTATGCACTGCCAAGTCCACCTTTCCTTCGGCGAGCGCCTCTTCGATCTCTTTGGTGAACATGCCTTTGGTGCCTACCTGGGCCAATGAAACTTCAGTGATCTTGTCGCCAGTGGTCTTGATGACCTCGATTTCAACGGTATGGCCACGGCCGCTCAACAGCGCGGAGACATGATTGGCCTGCCACAGTGCAAGTTGTGAACCACGTGATCCGATGCGTAGATGGGCCATTAGGATGGGGTTACTTTTTTCTCTTCTTCGCGCGCTGGTTCTTCCTGTTTTTCGCTGCGCGGCCGGCTAATTGGAATGGACCTTGTTTTTGTATTCTTTGAATTTAAGTCTTTGGGATCCAGATTCTTAGGGTTCAAATTCCTGGGGTTCAGGTTAAAGATACGGCGCACGTGATCAACCACCGTGTTCGCTTCCGCTTCGCGTGCGGCATTCTTCAGCGCTGTCACTGGCGTGTGCAGCACTTTGTTCATGATCCCGCGCGTAAGCGCCTCAATGGCTGACTCCTGTTCTGCCGTCAGCTTGCCCAGTCTGCCCCGCACGCGATCCAGTTCAGCCTGGCGGATAGTTTCCAGATGTTCCTGCAGAGAGATGATCGTGGGAGTAACTTCTTGCGTCTGCAACCGGGCAAGAAAGCGCTGTAATTCAGCCTCAATAATTTCATGCGCGCGGGCCGCCTCACGCTCGCGGTTGGCCACATTGGCACTGACCACGGCCTGCAGATCGTCAATGTCATAGACAAAGATGCCGTCGACCTTGTTCATCTCCGGATCAACATCGCGGGGCACGGCGATATCAATAAAAAACATGGGGCGGTTCTTGCGCCGGTGCAGAAATTTTTCACCATGTTCGCGCCGGAAGATGGCGTGCGGTGATCCGGTGGAGGTGATCACGATATCGGCACGGTCGGCGGTCTCATACAGCTCTTCAAAGCGGATCGCGGTGCCCTGGAATTTTTCCGCAAGCGTCACTGCGCGCGCGTGAGTGCGGTTGGCGACAAAAATCGCCTCCGCGCCGCCGGCGATCAGGTGCCGCGCCGCCAGTTCGCTCATCTTGCCAGCGCCGACCAGATAAACATGTTTACCGGAAAGCGATCCGAAGATCTGCGTGGCCAAATCTACCGCTGCCGAAGCTACAGACACAGCCGAGCTGCCAATGGCGGTTTCCGTGCGCACCCGCTTGGCCACAGCAAAGGCGCGCGAGATCAGCGCATGAAGCTGTGAGTGCAGTGCGCCCACACCACAGGCCACGGCATAGGCAGCTTTGACCTGTCCTAAGACCTGGGGCTCGCCCACGATCATGGAATCGAGGCTAGCGGCTACACGAAAGATGTGGCGCATCGCCTCCTGCTCGCGGTATTCATAGAGGTGGTCGGCTAGCAGATCGGTATCGGTCTCAAAGTATTCCCGCAAAAATTCGCGCAGGTCGAGAGTGCCACTGCTGACCTTGGCAATCAGCTCAACCCGGTTGCAGGTCGAAAGAATCATTCCCTCTTCCACACCGGGAAACTGCACCAGTCGCGCTATGGCCTCGGCCAGACGTGACTCCGGTATGGCCAGCCGCTCGCGCACTTCCACGGGAGCGCTCTTGTGGTTCACGCCGATGAGAACGAAAGTCATGGTCCGAGGAACCTGTGTGTGCCGCTGAGATAATTTGCCGCCCAGGTTCCCACTGCGGCAACAAAAGCAAAGGTCGAGAGAAAAGCGGCTTTGCGTCCGCGCCATCCTGCATTCCAGCGCGTAAACAGCAGCACCATATAGATGACCCAAACCATGATCGAGAGCGCAATTTTAGGATCGCGAAAGAACCCCGCGCCGAACTGCTCTTGCGCCACAATCGAGCCTGCGATCAGCCCCAGGGTGATAAAGGGAAAGCCCAGTATCAGCGCGCGGTATCCGATTTCATCAATCACCTGCAAGGGAGGCAGTCGCAGCCATTTCCCCATGTTCTTGGATTTCAGCCTGCGCTCCTGCCACAGATACAGCATGCTGGCCACAAAGCTTAGAAAGAGCGCGGCGTATCCCAGAAAGATCAGGGTCACGTGTACGAAAATCCATCCCCGGCGCAGCAGGGGCGAGGTAAACTCGGGCGACTGTTGTCCCACGGCCGCCAAAAGCGTGAGCACGAAGACCACGGGAAAAACAAAGATGCCCGGCGAGACTGTCTTGTATTTGATCCAGAAGGCGAGGAAAAAGGCCGCCACCAGAAACGCCAGCAGCGATTCGGCGTGATTCTGCGTGGAAGGCGTCAGATGCCCCTGTTCCAGCGTTAGCTCAGCGAGGGAAACAAAGTGAAAAATCAGCCCCAACCAGAAAGCGGACATGGTCACGCGCGCCAGCGATTCGGCCTTCCGAGCGAGGGCCAGCAGCGCATACACCAATCCCAGACTGTAAAAGACGAGCGCGACCCGCAACCAGAGCAAGGGCATAATCAGAAGGTAATTATATGCCGCCACGGCAAAGCGCAGCAGGCACGAAGGTGTTGGAAGAACTCCAATACGTATTGGCCTAGTTGGCGATCTAGGCCTGCCTGCTCAGACTTTCCATGACTAGAGCGGCTTCCTGTAGTTTTGCGATTTCTTTCTCCGGCAGTCTCCGAATCACAGCGGCGAGCGCCTCCACCCGCCGCCTGCGGCCCTCCTGCATGATGTGAATGCCTTTCTCAGTCGCCTGAATCACGACTGCGCGGCGGTCCTGCTGATTGATCTTTGTGCGCACCAGTTTGGACCGCAGCAGGCCGGCGACAATCCGGCTCATGGTCGGGGGCTTGACCTGCTCAGCTTCGGCCAATTCAGCCAGCGATCGGGGCCCGGCAAATACCAAGACCGACAGCGCCGACAATTGCGCCGGGCCGATGCCGCTCTCCTGGTCGCGAATCCGCAGCCGCCGCAGCAAGTGAATGGCCGCCGAGTGCAGACGGTCGGCCGCTTCCAGGGCCTCGCGGTCGGGGGATTTATTTTTGTTTGCGGATTGCATCTATTAATTAGCTATGCTAACTTATTTAGTTAGTTATGCTAATTACTTTAGCATAGAGAATCTTAAATATAACGAGGTGAAGCCATGACAACCCAGGCACCTTCCAGCGGAATCGCTATCACGCAAATCGGCCAGATCGCCGTCAATGTACATGACACCAACCGTGCGGTTGAGTTCTACCGTGACATCCTCGGACTTAAGCTGCTCTTCACCGCCGGACGCCTGGCCTTCTTCGATTGCGGCGGCGTTCGTCTGATGTTGAGCCCGCCCGAACGGCCTGAGTTCGATCATCCCGCTTCGATCCTCTACTTCAAAGTTGCGGACATTAAAGCAGCCCATGCTCGCCTGGTGGAACGCAACGTAAAGACCGAGAGCGAACCGCATGTCGTGGCCAGAATGCCAGACCATGACCTGTGGCTGGCCGACTTTCGCGACTCCGAAGGTAATATCATGGCATTCATGTCGGAAGTTCGGCACTGAGTCGCTGTCTCGAAGATTTTGAAAGCCGGGTGCTCTGAGATTTCAGCTACTTGCGCAGCGTTCCTTTCGGTGGCAACTTTTCTCCCAGGGCCAACCTCATGTTGGCAAAGTCGATCGTGACGCTGCGAAAGTTCCCCATCAGGTCACGACCCAGATTGCCATAGCACTTCTCGAGGATGATTCCCATCGGCTTGGTCATCACGGGGACGCGATCGAGCGTGGCCTCGGCTTCCCCAACTGTGAACACTGCCTGCCGCAGATAGTACGTATCAACTTTCTTCTGGCCCCCTGCCCCGGCGATGCCAAAAGATTCCTTCTTCAGAGACACAAATATCGAGGAGAATTCCCGATAATACCGCTCAAAGAACATGGACCTGGCGGCGCCCGTATCGAATGAAAACAGGAGCTTGCGACCGCTGACCGTGGACTCCAGCAGCGGCGTCATTTCGTTCATAAACAGCCTGCCGCCTGAGGTCGCTTGCGCGGCCGCCACACCGGCATCCAACTCTCCGTCGCTCGTAAACGTTATTCTGCCGAGCGCCTCAAACACCGGATACCCAAGAACTGCATCAATTCTGTAACGCCTGAACGCCCCCGCCGGGAGCTCGAGGCTGTCGTCATCAAGTACGAGCAACACCACATTGTGAACCGATGCCGCACCCAACTTCAGCTCCGGCAAGATCGCGACGTGCAGATGGTTTTCAGCCCCTGTGATGCCCTGGGTTTGCGCCTCTTCCTTGGATATCTGCAACCTGAGCCGTCGCGCGAAGCTGGCGGTGACGACCGAGAAGTTCGCACCGGTATCAAGAACCCAGGAAGCCTTAACGCCGTTCACCGTAAGCTCGGCATCAATCGTACCCAGTGAGCTGCGGTGGGTGGGAACTCGCACAGGGCCATCAATAGAGACGCTCTGCGGCGGCGCGTCCTGCAGTAATCTGGCAGTGTTGTAGCCATCCTCAACGTCCTGTAGTTCAACTTTATCGAGTTGCTCGCTGAAGTGTTTCAGCAGCTCTTGGTACGTAGCGGTCGCATCCGCGTAGCGGTAGGACTTAACATAATCGTCAGCGAGCGTGGATAGAGCAACCGCAGTCCGCGTCGGATTTCGAGTCTTGATCGCCGGCAGTGATCGCTGCAACAACGGGATCGACTCCGCAGCCCGGCCTTCCCGGTTCGCCAGCACTCCGGCAAAGTAATCATGCTCGGCACCCGCTGCAACCGTGTCTAGCGCTGCTTCCAGCTCTTCGTATCTCAGCTCTTTCACATCCACATCGAGCGCGGTGGTTGATTGAGGCAGTGTGGCGGGCTGGTGGATCGAAGGATTAACAGTCTGTTGGGCAAACGCCGCTGCCGAAACGAAAACCGCAATACTGGCAAGAAACAGCCCGGACTTGAGCGCCATAAGCGGTCATTCTACACAGTTCTTGCAATAACGCCGCGCACCCTAGACGGAATGACGCTGAGATGAGCAAGGGTCTTTGGGCCGGCTTGCATTTTGTCCGACGACACACGAAACTAATCAGTCTGATGACCGAGCCCACCACTCCGCTGATGCGGCAGTACACCGCGATCAAGAAAGAGCATCCCAATGCTCTGCTTTTTTTCCGGCTGGGGGATTTTTACGAGCTTTTCTTTGACGATGCGGTCACTGCCTCGCGCGAGCTGCAAATAACGCTGACCTCGCGCAACAAGGAAAAAGGCATTGCCATTCCCATGTGCGGCGTGCCCTATCACGCCGCTGAGAACTACATTGCCAAGCTCATCCGCAAAGGGTTCAAGGTCGCCATCTGCGAGCAGATGGAAGACGCGCGCCTGGCCAAAACACTGGTGCGTCGCGAGGTCACGCGTGTAGTCACGCCGGGCACGGCGGCGGATTCGTCGCTGAATTCGGAAGAAAATAATTTTCTTGCGGCCATCAGCCGTAGTAAAGATGTAGCCGGCTTTGCCGCGCTCGATCTTTCTACAGGCGAGTTTCGCGCGACAGAATTCTCCGGCGCAGACGCCGAGCGCCGTATTTTGGAAGAGTTGCAGCAGCTTCGTCCGCGCGAGATTCTCTACGCCTCTTCCCTGCCGCTATTTGACCGCGCTGGCCAAACCCAGGAGAAAGACAAAGAGACCGCCGACTTGCAATCTGCGCTCACTAACGAACGCTGGCGTGTTGCTTTCACTCCCCTGGACGATTGGGTCTTCGCTCCCGACCACGCCATTCCTCTAGTGGAAAATCATTTCGGCGTGCTGTCGCTTGAAGGCTTCGGATTGGCCGGGCGCTCAGCCGCAGCAGCAGCCGCAGGAGCGGTGCTGCACTACATCCGCGAGACGCAGCGCGGCACATTGGAACACGTGGACCGCATCGGCTACTACGAGCGCCAGAACTGCCTGGTGCTGGATGCGGTCACAGTTCGCAACCTGGAATTAACTGAACCAATCTTCGGTGCAACCGGCGAAGGCGAAGAGGTCACGCTATTCCGCGCTCTTGACGCGACGATTACTCCCATGGGCAAGCGCCTGCTTCGCGCCTGGATGCTCCGCCCCAGCGTGGACCGGGAAGAGATCAACCAGCGGCTGAATGCCGTTGAAGCTCTGGTGCGCGAGACCGTGCATCGCGAGGAGCTGCGCCGTTCGCTCGACGGCATCTTTGATATAGAGCGCCTGCTGAGCCGGGTCACGCTGGAAGCAGCCAATCCGCGCGACCTGCTGGCGCTGGCTTCTTCTCTCGCACGTCTGCCAGGGGTGCGCGCAATCCTGAAGAATTTCCCCGCCGCGCGTTTGCAAACCCTGCTGAACTTGATGGATGAGCTGGCTGATATCCGCCAGCGCATCGAATCCACGATTACCCCCGAGCCGCCGCTGACCTTTGCCGATGGCGGCGTGATCGCCGCTGGAGTAGATGCTGCTCTCGACGAACTGCGTGACCTGAGCCGCAACTCACGACAATACGTCGCACAGATCGAAGAGCGTGAACGCCAGCGCACCGGCATTAATTCTCTCAAGGTTAAATTCAATTCGGTCTTCGGCTATTACATTGAAATCTCGAAAGCCAATCTGCATTTAGCGCCCACCAACTACGAGCGCAAGCAGACGCTGGTCAACGCCGAGCGCTTCACCACGCCCGAGTTGAAGCAATACGAAGCAAAAATTCTCGACGCCCAGGAAAAGATCGTAGAAATCGAGCGCCGCATCTTCGCCGAGCTGCGCTCGTTTATCGCGGGTGAGGCGCGGCGCATCCGGCAAACCGCTCTGGCCTTGGCGGAAGTAGATGTCCTGGCCTCGCTCGGATACATCGCCGCCAACCGTGGCTACTGCCGCCCGCAATTCGATGAGAGTGGCGAAATTGAAATCGTCGAAGGCCGTCATCCTGTAGTCGAGGCCCAGGAGCTGGGCCGCGCCGCCCGTTTTGTTCCCAACGATCTGTTCCTGAATTCAGGCTCGCACTCCATCCTGCTCATCACCGGCCCTAACATGGGCGGCAAGAGCACATATTTGCGACAGACGGCGTTGATCGTTCTCATGGCACAGATGGGCTCGTTTGTCCCTGCTCGCTCGGTGCGTCTGAGTGTGGTGGACCGCATCTTCACTCGCATCGGCGCCAGCGACAACCTGGCCCGCGGACGTTCGACCTTTATGGTCGAGATGACCGAGAGCGCCGCTATTCTCAACACCGCCACGCCGCGCTCGCTGATTTTGCTCGACGAGATCGGACGCGGCACCTCCACCTATGACGGATTAGCCATCGCCTGGGCCGTAGTGGAATACATTCATGCTCACGCGCAAGCCAAGACGCTATTTGCCACACACTATCACGAGCTGACCGAACTCGCCGAGCGCCTCTCTGGCGTAAAGAATTTTCATGTCACTGTAAAGGAGAGCGCCACCGGTGTGACCTTCCTGAAAAAGGTGGAGAGTGGTGCTGCCAACCGAAGTTACGGCATCGAGGTGGCCCGCCTGGCAGGCTTGCCGGCCGAGGTCATCAGTCGCGCACGCGAAATTCTTGCTGAGCACGAGAGCGCCGAGCACGCTTTGAGCGAATCACTGGCGCCAGGCGATTCCGAATCTTCCACCGTGCAACTGACCATGTTCACTCCGCTCTCGCAGAAGATTGTTGACCGGCTCAAAGCCGCCGACCTGAACCAACTCACGCCTCTGGAAGCGCTCAACCTGCTGCATGAGCTGAAAAAGAATTTGGAGTGAGTGCATCTAGAATGGCACGCCTCATTCTTTGCGGCTTGCAACTTGCGGCCTTACGCTGTTTTACAATCATTCCTTCATGAACCTCACTTCTCTTCGCCAGCAAGTCGGCCAGCTTCTTATCATGGGCTTTGAAGCAATTTCGTTTGAGCCCAATCTCGAGAACATGCTCAAAGAGTGGCAGCCCTCTGGCGTAATTTTGTTCGCACGCAATATGGAATCTGCGCAGCAGACGCACGCGCTGCTGGCAGCGTGCCGAAAAACCGTCTCCATCCACCCGTTTCTCTGTGTGGACATGGAAGGCGGCGCCGTAGATCGCCTCAAAAAAATCATGGCTCCGGCCCCCTCCGCCGCCTCGGTTTTTGCCTCTGGGGAAAAACCCTGGTTTGCTCGCCACGGAAAGCTGATCGGGGCCGAATGCCATGCGCTAGGATTTAACACTGACTTTGCTCCCGCGCTCGATCTCGCCTTTGAAGCCTCGCGTCCGGTGTTGGGCTCACGCGTAGTTTCGTCCGATCCTAAGAAGGCTATCGGCTATGCGCGTTCTTTTCTGCGCGGCCTGCAGAGCGCGGGCGTGTTGGGTTGCGGCAAACACTTTCCCGGATTGGGAGAAGGCACGCTCGATACCCATAACGAGCTTGCTGTAATTCAAAAACCCTGGGAGGCTCTATGGGAACAGGACCTCCTACCCTACCGCCTGCTCCGCCGCAAACTACCGTTCGTAATGGTGGGACACGCCAACTATCCCGCCGTGACCGGCGACAAACTCCCCGCCTCCATCTCTTATAAATGGATGACAGGAATCCTGCGCAACAAGCTTGGTTACCGGGGATTGATCGTCTCCGATGACCTGGAAATGGGCGCGGTTCTGGCTCTCGGTTCCATCGAACTGACCGCAGTCGAGAGCATTCGCGCCGGAGCCGATATCATCCTGGTCTGCCGTCAGGCAGAGATGGTGCACCGCGCCTGTCAGGGCCTGGTGAAAGAAGCGGAACGCGACCCTGCATTCGCCCGCCG
>DATHMF010000040.1 GCA_035487355.1 Terriglobales bacterium
CCGACCATGCATAGGCCTTTGCCGCGCCTCTGGTGCGTGATCCAAAGCGGGCGCTCCAGACGGCAGATTTTCCATCAATCCCGGTAACTTCCATGGTTGGCTGCGATTCTTCCAGATACCCCTGGGCATCGGGTGCCCAAAGATGGGCCTGAATGTACATATTCTGAAAAGCTATGCGTCCGGTCTCTGTTACGGTGGGCTTCGGCGTCGGGGAAGGCACAGGACCCTGGGTGCCAGCCGTTTTTTTGGAGGAACAGCCGGTGAGTGCCGCAACCACGACCACAATCACCACCAGCCCCAGCTTGAGCAGTTTCATCAACAAAATGAGAACCTCGCGAGAATAAAATTGTATGCGTAAATATTAAGAAAGTATTAAAAGGTATATTAAATCATGCTGGAAGAACTGTATGCATTCTGAGTGCGAAACCGTGCGTGCGGCGATTGAACGGGCAACAGCGGGCATGAGTACCGATGAATTGGTCTGGCATCCGGAAGGGAAGTGGTCTTCAGCCGAGGTCCTCGAGCACCTCGCGCTGTCCTACTCCGGAACAGCAAAAGGAATGCGCAGGGTTTTGCAGAGCGATGCACCCAACGTTCGTCCGGCGACGCTGAAAGAGCGTCTTTCCGTTCTCGTGTTGGTCGGATTGGGATACTTCCCGGAAGGACGCAAAGCGCCTAAACAGGTTACGCCGCGCGGCGCTAATCCCGAGCACATTCTGAACCAGATTCAAGCCAACCTGTGCGAAATGGATAAGGTAATCAGTGATTGCGAGCAGCGCTTCGGAGCCAAGGCCATTGTTTTGGCGCATCCGGTGTTAGGGCCGATTAATTTGTGCCAGTGGCGGAAGTTTCACCGGATCCATTGTCTGCACCACATGAAGCAGATTCAAGCTTTGCGCGCACGGATACAGGGGAAAAATTAATCGCGCGCGGAGGCAGGAACGCCGGATTTGCGGGCTTCTTCTTGCATGTCTAAGAGCTTTTGTTTGGCGTCGTCTACTGCCTTTTGCTTGGCGGCAATCTGTTCCTGGTACTGGCGGTCTTGTTCGGCGTATTTGGCATTATTACCCAGGCGAGTGCCTAGGTCAGCGGCGTTGACCGAGGCGTTGATCTTGCTCTCGCGCTGCAGTACGTTGAGTTCACGTTCCAAGCGGGAGATTTCCTCTTTCTGCTGCGTAATCTTGCCGGTCCAGTCGCCATTAATCTTCTTTTGCTCGTCATTGGAAGGCACGGCAGACTTCTCTTTATTGGCGTCACTCGAAGCGGATTGGTCTGAGGCGGCTTGATCGGAAGTTGGGGGCGGGCCAACCGTGTTGACAATAGCCTTGCCTGGCAAATTATCGTTATCGTAGACACGTTCGCCGGGTGCAGGAGCAGGCTTGTGACGGCGTGCCAGGCGCGCTACCTCCCCGAGGGAGGGCTGGTTCTGAGCAACGATAGCCGGCGCCAGCAACAACATCAGAATTGAACCTGCAAGCAGTAAAAGCAAATTGCGTTTCATGAAATTCACCCTGTCCGCAGCAATGGCCGCAGGATATCTATTTTACTGTCGAAATGGCCTAAATTCACCGCAATTCTGGTTGGAAGCCAGAGGGTCAATGGGTGCCGTTCGAGAGGCCAATGTACCGTGGGAGGGGCCCCTCAATAGTAAATTCCGTAGAGCCTCATATACCAGCGAACCATAGTGTCTCCGTAGAAAAGCATCAGCAGCCCTACGCTGCCCAGAAAAGAGCCAAACGGTATCTCATATTGCCGGTAAAGCAGCGAAGCCGATCGCCAGGCCCGCTGGCGCGCGATTGCGGCAGGCTCTTTACCGCGCTGCAGACGGCGGCGTAGGCGCTTCCGCCAAACCACGAGCATGATGGTGAGCCCGAAGACCGCGCCTGACATGGCTGCCAGGAAAATGATGAGAATTGTCATGCGCATGCCGAGAAAGCTGCCAATCATCGCCATCAGCTTGACGTCGCCAAAGCCCATGCCTTCAATGCCCTTCCATTTCAAGTACACAAAGCCGGCGCCATAGATGAAGGCCGCCCCCAGGGCCGCTCCCATGAAGGAATCCAGCAACGAGGCCAGACGCCAGGAAACTTCAGGGGAAATTCCACGCCACAGGGAAAGAGGCAGCATCTGCGAGAAAAAGTTATCCACCGGTACAAGCAAAGAAAACCCGAGTCCCAGGGCAAGGCCCGGGAGCGTGAGACCATCGGGCAGCAGATGACAATCGGCGTCGGTAAGAATCAATCCGGTGAGAAGAAAAGACAGAACGCAGGCCTTGGCGGTTTCCAGCGTGAATCCAAAGTGCAGGAAGCTTGCTGTAAAGAGCGCGGCCGTCAGCAATTCAACAATTGCATAACGCGGTGAGATGGCGGCTTTGCAGTCCCGGCAACGTCCTCGGAGCAAAATCCAGCTCAGGACCGGGATATTGTCGTAAGCGCGAATGGCCGCCTTGCATTGCGGACAGGCCGAACGCGGCTTTACGACCGAAAGACCCTGCGGCATGCGATAGATGCATACATTGAGGAAGCTGCCGAAGATCAGCCCGAGAAAAAATAATCCGAGAATGATGATGGGGGTGAATTGCTGCCAGTCCGCTGCGGTCACGCTTTAAGTCTGCCCTTCCAAATTGGATGGAACGCAAGTGATTATAACGTCTTTACGCTGAAGGCTTCGCAGCCAAAACAAGGCTTTCTACTCTCGCAAAAAATTCGCGCGCGCGAGCACTCACCCAGCCCAAAAAAATAGGGGACGCAAACTTTGCGTCCCCGGAGGGGCTATTGAGCAAAAAAGTCGTTTACTGGACAGGTTGCCGTCTTACGCTGGCAACCGGAGTTACTGTAACTGGGCTTGCCAGCCGGAAATCCAGGCGTGTTTCCGAGGGCAGTTTTATTGCCTCTCCATGCGTGGCTGCCTGCACACCGGTTCCTGCGGCTCCGCCTGCACCGGCGCCAATGGCTGCACCCTTACCGCCGCCAATCAATCCGCCGATCAGTGCGCCCACTGCTGCACCGCCGCCAATGGTTTCAGCACTACGTGTCCCGCGCCCCGCCCCCTTCTTCGCCCATTGGTTCGTGGCGATGTCATAAGATTTGCCGCCGACCGTGATACGCGTCAATTCAAGCGCCAGGTTCGAGCTGCCCGAGAAGTGAGTAGAAGGCTTCGCGTCTACGATGCGGCCTTCAATGTCCGCGCCGGCAGGAACAGCAACCCGGCCGTCATCTCCCACGAGTGGGGTTTCGAGGGAAGCACGGAAAGTTTCCCCGGTTTTATTCGACTCTGAGCTGAGAGGATCAATCAGGCTCACCGCGAGCATCGTACCCTCAGCTACCGTGACCGGCTGCGGTGGTGGCGGAGGCGTATAGGCCGGCGCCGACGTGCTTGCCGTATTCGTAGTGTTCGGCGTGGATGACCCGGAATTGGAGGTATCAGTATATGCGCTGTCGGGCCGGGGCTTGCTCGGAGACCGATGGCGCAACCGCGTAGGGCTTGTGCCCGGATTTGAAGACGTCGTATCCGCCGGCGGATTCACGGAGGCGGCGGGGTTGTCGCTCATGGGTGTCACAGGCGGTTGGTTCGCCGCCGAGAGCACCTGAATGTTGTTGACTACGGTCTTTACACCCTGGACCTGGCCGGCATCGTTCGCTGCCGCCGTACGCTCCATATCGCTATTGGCGGTTCCGGAGAGTGTTACCACGCCGTGGTCTGAGGTAACGCCGAGCTGTTTGTTGGGGACATTGGCGTCCGCGTTAATCTTGCTTTGCACATCGCTGGCGACTTGCGCGTCGCTGCGGGTGCCAAAACGGTCGCAGCCTGTTAGCAGTGCCAGCAATACAATCGCGCTCATGGGATAAAGGAATATTTTTGCCTTCATAAAATCGCTCCCTCGTCGTCGGTTAAAGTCCGGTTAAAATCGTGGCGCAGACTATTTAGATGCAATGCAGCGGTTTTTGATTGCCTTGCTCTGCGGCCTTTTTGGGCTGATTCTCCAACTATCTGACTGGCAATGGTTTACTTCGGTTTACTGCAAATTGCAAGTTTTTTTGGATGTCAGCAATAAAAAAAGTGAACTGGTCACTGGCTCGGTTCTGTGTTAAAACGTTCTCTTACGATTCATGTCTATTAATGTAAAACGCGGCACTTTCGATCCGGAAGACGGCAGCTTCCAGTACGAGCTGCAATTCAAGCCGGTGGTGGATGACGATGAAATCCACTCCAGCGTGGCCGTGGAAGTGGCTTTTTCCGTCTCAGAAAACGGAGAGCTTGCCGATCTCACGTTCATGGTGCCCAAGTCCGTTCGCAACGACCAGGCTATGAAGTTTTTGCGCCAGGAACAGAACGCCAGCTACGTGGATTCGCGCATGTTTATCGTTCTGCCGGGAACCAATGGTGATACCGTGCTGCGCGCCCCCGCTCAACTCGAGTTGGATGCCGCCGGCAGAATTGTCTCCCTGAAAATTAACTAAGCGTTTAGTATTCTTCTCCTTCAGCTTTGTTCGAGGAGTCTCGCCTTTTTTAGATTTCACAAAATCTGTTTTTAAAATTGCTGATTTCGCTTTATGAGTGAACAAGATAAAAATCACGTTTCAGAGCGAACCTTTGAAACGGTTTTTGTGGATGAGAATCCCGAGGTTGTGAATGCGCTTGCTGTGTCTTTTGGGCGGAAGTGGCCAGGAGCTGTTCGATTTACCATTGGGAATATTCTTGCCGCTGAACCGGGAGTGATCGTGTCACCGACAAACTGTTACGGTGACATGGGCGCGGGCTTGGACCTGCAACTTCGGACTTGGTATACGTCCCTTGAGAGTCGGCTGCAGCAATACATCCTTTTACGTCCATCAAGGAGATTGCCCATCGGAGCCGTAGTGTGGATTGAAAAAGGAGATAGTAATCATCCAGCAGTAATTTTTTCTCCGACCTTTCGCACTGCGCAAGACTTGGCCAGCCCCAACCGAGTCTATCGAGCGGCATTTGCGATATTCAGTTCGGTCAGGGCCTATAACGGTGCGACACTCAATGAGCCGGTTCGCAGGATACTAATGCCAGGCTTGGGAACAGGCGTTGGTGGGCTTGATGTAGCTCTAGCTGCCAACAAAATACGCCAAGCGTACCACCGCGGCCTCGCCTTCCCGCCGCATGAGCTAGAAGCACCCACTGTAATTAGATCTTAAGTAATAAGATTCCACACCAGCGAACTGCATCAGACATTTGCCTCCTGCCGCACGCGCTGCAGGTCTTTCACCTCTCCAATGACAATGAGAATCATTCCTTTTTCGATAGTGAGCGAATCCGGCGGATTAACGTGGTAATTGCTGTCGGCTGCGCTGGCAGGCCGTTTGACCGCCATGGGCAGCAGATTGTAAGCGGTACGTAAATCGAGCTGGCCGAGCGTCTTTCCTACCCACGCTGAGGCGCCACCCACCTCAACTTCTTCCACGCGCAGCGTGCGCGACTGCTCTTTGAGCATCAGATCAAGAAAGCTGACCACATTGGGCCGCAGCATCTCGCTCGCCATGCGCAACCCGCCGATATGATTCGGAGAGACCGTGGAATTCGCCCCAGCCTTCAGCATCTTGTCTGAAAATTTAGGATCGGTGCAGCGCGCCACAACGCGGATCTTAGGATTCATCTGCCGCACCATGACAATAATGACCAGGTTGTCCTTATCGGCGGAGAGCGCCACAATCAGCCCGCGCGCCCGGCCAACGCCGGCCTCAGTCAGTACATCGTCATCGGTGGCATCGCCGATGATGTAAAGCAGGTTGGCCATGTCCAGGGCTTTGTGCTCGCGCAACCGCTGAATATTTTCCTCGTGCATCTCGATCACCACGAACGGCGTGCCCGATTTCTGGAGCTCCTCCACGGCATGCCGGCCGGTGGTGCCCAGGCCGCAAACCACGTAATGGTCTTTGAGTTCGCTGATTTTCTTGTGCATTCTGCGTCTCCAGAAAATGTTGGTGATCTCGCCCTCCACCAGGAAGGCGGTTACCGAGGAAAACACGTACACCGTGATCGTCACCCCCACCAGCACCACGAACATATTAAAAATTCGCAGCAGGGGGTTATGGCTGGTGTCTACAATCTCCCCATAACCCACGCCGGCGAGCGTAATCACCGCCATGTACAGGGCCTGTAAGAAGGTGACGTTAGGACCGCCCAGCCAGAGATATCCCGTCACGCTGAGCGTGGTGACCACAACCAACAAGATCACTGCATATAAAAGCCTGCGCCTGAGTTCCATCGATAGAGTATTCCTGGGTGGGAAATACCGGCGATTGTAGCACGGAAGGGAAGGATTCGAAGTCCGTGCGAATCGAAGGGAATAGCTCAGTTTCCGGTAAGCGGACCGATGATTGGTTGCTTTGGAACAATCGCTCTGCTGAGAGCGTATATTGCAAATATGCGAATCCGCTTCAGTCTAGCTCTCTTACTATGGGTATTTCTTGTGTGTGACCTCACCCGCGCGAGTGACCTCGCCGTAGTTGGAGCAAAGATTTATCCTTCGCCGGCGGAACGGCCAATCGAAAATGGCACAATCCTTATACACGACGGCCACATTCTTGCCGTCGGGCCCAGCGCTACCGTCAAAATCCCGCGCCAGGCGGAAGTCATTGACTGCAAGGGCTTGGTTGTGACCGCAGGTTTCTGGAACAGCCATGTACATATCCTTACGCCGGGGCTGCTCCATGCAGAAAAGCTTTCGCCGGAGAAGATTGATTCGCAACTCCAGGAGATGCTCACGCGCTGGGGATTTACTACGGTCTTTGACATCGCGTCTTTGCTGGACAACACGACTCTCATCCGCCGTCGTATAGAAAGCGGCGAAGTGAAAGGGCCGAGGATTCTCACCGTCGGGGAGCCGTTCTGGATGAAAGGTGGAACGCCCATTTACGTCAGGGGGTTCCTCGAAGCCAATCACATCAACATTCCCGAAGTCGAATCCACCAGGCAAGCGACGGAGCGAGTGCGCCGGCAAATCCGCGACGGCGCCGACGGCATCAAGATTTTTGCAAATTCCATCGAGCAAGATGGCATCTTGACCATGCCTCTGGACCTGGCTCGTGCGATCGTCACCGAGTCTCACCGCGCCGGAAAACCTGTTTTTGCCCACGTGTCTAACGATCAAGGAATCGAAGTAGCCGTTCAGAGCGGGGTCGATATTCTTGCCCACACCACCCCGGCCGATGATCTCTGGAGTCCGGCTTTTGCCGAACGCCTGAAGGCGGCCAACATGGCTCTTACTCCCACGCTCACTTTGTGGGAAGTCGAATACAAGGGCAGCGACCCTGATGAACTCAAGAAAGGCATGGGCAAGGCAGCCCAACAACTAAAGGCTTTCTCTCAAGCAGGAGGGCAAATCCTGTTCGGCACTGACGTCGGCTATATCGAACGGTTCGACACTTCAGAAGAATACACGTGGATGTCCCGGGCTGGCATGAGTTTCCAGCAAATCCTTGCTTCGCTTACCACGAATCCTGCCCAGCGCTTCGGTGACTCGGCTCATAGTGGACGCATCGCGAAAGGGATGGATGGCGACCTCGTTGTTCTACAGGCGGATCCTGCGCAGGATGCCATAGCATTTTCCAAAGTGCGCTACACCATCCGAGGCGGGAACGTCATCTACTCGGAGAAGTGAAAATCCAAGAAGCCCCAAAATTATATTGGCGGTGGCCCAAACAACCGGGGTGGCCCACACAAGCGTAGAGCGCGTGTGGGGATTGTTATGCCCGCATGCTTCGGAGTTCCCACCGCTGGAAGTGTGGTAGCCTTGGTGCGTTTTGCAGAACGCGCTCGGTGTGTGAAATTCCGGCCGATTCACGCGTAACCATGACAGAAAGTTGAGGCGTAGCAGACCACGATGATGAAGCGACTTTCAAGCCTATTCAGCCTTCTCGTGCTAGCGCTAGCTCCCGCGATGGCACAGCAAGCTTCCCAACCCTTTAGGGATCCAGCTCTGCCGGCCGAGAAGAGGATCGACAACCTCCTTTCGCTCATGACGCTCGACGAAAAAATTGATTGTCTTGGAATCAGGACCGGAGTGCCTCGTCTCGGCGTTCCGAGTTTTGGCAACTCTGAAGGGATCCACGGTGTCGTTCAGCGAGGCGGTGGCAGAGCCGGACGTCCCGCCATCACCACAACGCAATTCCCGCAGCCGCCCGGCATGGGGGAGTCGTGGGATCCCGAGCTGGTACGTCAGGCTGGCGGCGTCGAAGGTTACGAGGCGCGGTTCATCACGCAGACCGAGAAGTACAATCGCCAGATGCTGATGCTGTGGGGACCGCAGGCCGATCTTGCACGAGATCCGCGTTGGGGCCGGAGCGAAGAGGTCTATGGCGAAGATCCGTTCTTCAACGGAACCATGGTTGTGGCCTTTGCCAAGGGGCTGCAGGGAGACGACCCCAAGTATTGGCAATCCGCGGCGCTGCTGAAGCACTTTCTCGCGAACAGTAATGAGAACTTCCGCACCAGCTCGTCTTCCGACTTCGACCAGCGCCTGTTCTGGGAATACTACTCGGTTCCGTTTCGCATGGGCTTTCTGGAGGGCGGGGCCAAGGGAGTAATGGCCTCGTATAACGCCTGGAACGGCACGCCGATGGCGATCAATCCGATTCTGAAGAGCATCGTCCAGAAACAGTGGGGCGTGGATGTGCTCTCCAGCGATGGTGGAGCTGTGAAGCAGCTTGTGACTTCACACAAGCGCTTTGCCAATCAGCAACAGGCTGTGGTGGCCTGCCTAAAAGCCGGGATCAATCAATTTCTTGACACTTATATTGAAGAGACCAAGGCAGCCGTTAAAGATGGATTGGTGACTGAAGCGGAGATCGACGATCTGCTTCGCCCGAAGTTCCGCATCACGTTGCGGTTGGGGCTGCTCGACCCGCGGGAAATGGTGCCATATTCGAACATCAAGGATTCGCCAGAGCCCTGGAACACAGAGAAGGATAAGGCCGTCTCGGAGAAGATGGCGCTGGAATCGGTGGTGCTGCTGAAGAATACGGATGCGTTTCTGCCGCTAAAGAAAGACTCTATCAAGTCGATCGCCGTCATTGGACCGCTTGCCGACTCAGTGCATTGGGATTGGTATGGCGGCACGCCTCCACATGCGATTACGCCGCTCGATGGAATCAGGAATGAAGTCGGCCCCGAAGTCAAGGTCAACTATGCTGCGGATGAGATCGGCAACGCTGCCGTGCATGCCGCTCAGTCGTCCGATGTGGCGGTTGTAGTGATTGGCAATGATCCCACCTGCGGTCCCGACATGGCGCACGATTGGCACACCTCCCCCGATGGCGGGAACACTTTTCCATGCACGGTGCCGAGCGACGGGCGCGAAGGACGCGATCGCGAGAGCATCACGCTCGCACAGGAACAACTCGTCAAGCAGGTGTATACGGTCAACCCGAAGACCGTGGTGATCCTGGTCTCCAGCTTCCCATTTGCCATCAACTGGACGCAGTCGAATATTCCGGCGATCCTGCACATGGCCCACTCCTCACAGGATGAAGGCACCGCACTTGCCAGGGTTCTCTTTGGGGATTACAACCCAGGTGGTCACCTGGTGACAACCTGGCCAAAGTCAATCGATCAGTTGCCTGCAATGATGGATTACGACATTCGCCACGGTCGCACCTACATGTACTTCAAGGGAGACCCGCTCTACCCATTCGGCTATGGCTTGAGCTATACCACCTTCAGCTACGCGAATCTGAAAACAAGCTCTGAGGAACTGGCGAGCGATGGCACGATTACGGTCAGCGTGGACGTGACCAACACGGGGAGCCGGACCGGAGATGAAGTAATACAGCTCTATGTGAAGCACCTCAAGTCCAGGGTGGAGCGCCCAGGCGAGGAACTCAAGGGGTTCCAGCGCGTGACCTTGAAGCCGAACGAGACCAGGACCGTACAAATTCCACTGAAGGCTTCAACACTCGCCTTCTGGGATGAGAAGCAGCTTCAGTTCAAGGTTGAAGCAGAGCCCGTGAAGTTGATGATTGGCAGCTCTTCCAAGGACATCAAACTGGATACTACTGTGCGCGTTCGGTAAGCGATCGCAGCTTTGTAATTTGTTACACTCTCGCCGTGGTGACTGCATTTGTACTGGCGGGCGGAAAAAGTACGCGCATGGGCGCCGACAAGGCCTTTCTCAAATTCGGAGACACGACCTTGCTGGAGCGCGCGGTCGGCGTTGCAAAATTGGTCGCCGACGCGGTTTACACTTGCGGCCCCCGAGAAAAATTTGGAGCTGAGGCCATAGAAGATATTTTTCCCGATTGCGGTCCCTTGGGCGGCATTCATGCCGCATTGCAGTCATCCCAATCTGAGTGGAACCTGGTTCTGGCCGTGGATTTGCCTTTTGTAGAAGCAGGTTTCCTGCGTTATCTGCTGCGCCAAGCCCAGCCTAAGACTGAAGGCGAAGTCGATTCGGTCCTGGCCGTCGTCCCTCGCGCCGCCCGCGGCTGGCAGCCGCTGTGCGCGCTTTATCGCAAAGCTTTTGCCGAAGCTGCGGAAAAGGCATTGCGTGAAAAGCGCTACAAGATAGACTCCTTGTTTGCCGAGGTACCGGTTCGCCCCGTGGAGGAGGCAGAAATCCTTCAGGCTGGATTTTCTCTGCGGATATTCGATAATCTAAATACGCCCCAGGACTTTAATTTAGCGCAACAGAGGCTCCCATGAAGCTGCGGCCGCAACCTTATGTCGAATTCAAGAACGTCACCAAGGCGTTCGGATCGCACGTGGTCCTCGATGACGTCAGCTTCGACGTGTTGCCGGGAGAGACGGTCTTCATCCTGGGACGCAGCGGCGTGGGTAAATCGGTCTCGCTGCACCACATCATGGGCTTCCTCAAACCCGACTCCGGTCGCGTCATCGTGGCCTACGAGGACATCACGGACTACACCGAACAAGAGATGGAATCCATCCGCAAAAAAGTCACCATGGTCTTTCAAAACGGTGCATTGTTCGATTCCCTCACCGTCGGCGAAAACGTGGCCTTCCCCCTGCGCGAGCGGGGCGATCTGGATGAAGAACAAACCTACCAGATCGTGGATGGCCTTCTGGAAATGGTGGGAGTAAAAGGCATGCGCGACCTGTTCCCCTCCGATCTTTCCACGGGCATGAAGCGGTCAGTGGCCATTGCCCGCGCCCTGGCGGCGCAGCCCGAGGCCATTCTCTACGATGAGCCCACGACCATGGTTGATCCCCTCATGGCGCAACTGCTGGGAGACCTGATCCAGAAGCTCAAATACCAGCTCAAGCTGACCAGCATCGTGGTCACACACGACATGCGCCTGGCCCAGAAGCTTGCTGACCGCGTTGTCTTTCTGCACGAAGGCAAAGCCATCTTCTTTGGGCCGCTCTCAGAGTGGGAGCACAGCTCGCATCCCGTGCTGCAGGAGTTCTTGAGGCTCGATGAACTCAAGCTGCCGGCATAACCGCAGCGGAAAAATTCTGTCCTGATTAAAAGCTGTCTGGCTCTGTTGGCATCCGTAGACAATTATCACTTTCTAAAGAATGTCATGTTCTAAAGAATGTCATGTGCTAAAGAATGTCATGCTGAGCGAGGGCGAATGCCCGAGTCGAAGCACCCCGAGAATGCCTCGTTTGTCTAGGCTGCATCAAGGCATTTCTACTAGGCTGCATCAAGGCATTTCTAGGAGGATCCTGGGCGAAGGGTCGTGTCCCCAGCCTTTGATGCGCGCTGTGCGCGCATCGGTGGGAGCCCCCGGCTTTAGCCGGGGGTAAAAGTTCGTAGAATTGTGGGCTTTAGCCCCGGGTTCTTTTGTGGGTAGCACATTATTTACGAAAGGGCATCAACCGCCTGAGGTTAAAAAAGCCATAATTGTTAAGGCAAAACCTGTTCTGCTGGGTTAGACTGATCCGCTTACCGACAGTTCAAATTCATTTCACCTGGGGTGCAAATATGGATATCGGGACTTTAATCGGATGGGGGGTTGTCATCCTTTTCCTCATCGGCACTTTTCTTAGCGGTCTTTACACCGTGGATACAGCCCAGGCCGCCGTGGTCCAGCGCTTCGGCAAGTTCGTGCGCGTTGCCGATCCAGGGTTGCATTTCAAGTTCCCCTGGATTGAGCTGGTTGCCGGCCGGGTCAACCTGCGCGTGCAACAGTTCAAAGTCGAGGTGGAAACCAAGACCATGGATAACGTCTTCGTTAAAGTCATGGTCTCGGTGCAATACCAGGTGATCCAGAGCAAGGTTTATGCGGCTTATTACAAGCTGCAATCCCCCGGCGACCAGATTACTTCCTATGTTTTCGACTCCGTACGCTCCAACGTTCCCAAAATGAACCTGGA